>JANMJF010000577.1:0-6795 GCA_031371245.1 Pseudomonadota bacterium
GCGGCAGGTCGCCGAGGAAGGCTGGTGTGTCGACCTCGCGCCAGGATTGTTCCGGCCACTGCCGCCATGCTGCTGGCCGGCAGTCGCCGAGCAGGGCGTTCTGGACCAGCAAGGCGTCGTCGCGTCGACCAAGTCGGATCAGCGCGGCGACGATGCGCACTTCATAGGCGCTGTAATTACTCCAGTCCTGACTGTTGGTGCGGGCCGCGCGGATCGCAAGATACCGATCGAAGGTGGCATCGAGGGCGGCGCGTGGCAGGCCGGCGCCATCGTCGGCAATGGTCAAGGCGACGGCGGTGGCGGTCGCATCAAAATCACCGAGTTCGACCGAACCCGGCAGGAAGGTTATGCCGTGGGCTTGCATGGTCAGGGCGAGGGAGGCGTGTAGATCACGTTCGAATTCGGTCGCTAAGGCGGCGAGACGCCGCGCTTCGTCGTGCGCAGCCACTTGGCTGGCGAGCCAGGCTGCATCGTGCAGACCGCGCAGGGCCCAGAAGTCGTCCCAATAGGCGTGCACTGGTTGCGCCATATAGCCTTCGTGGCTCATGGATTCCGGCAGTAGGCCGTAACGAGCGGCGAGTGGCGCGCTGCGATATTCGTGGCTGGTGCGTAAGCTGCGCAAGTGTTCGAAACGCGCCAGCACAGCTTGCACATGCGGCCATTGGCGGGCAAGGAATTCGTCATCGGGCGCCAGGCGTTGGGCTTCGGCGACGCCGTGAATGTATTCACCATAGGCGTCAAATTCCGGCAACCACTCGGGGCCAGTGTCGTCGACACAATCGGGTAGCTCGCCATCGTCGCGTTGAAAAGCACGATACCAGTCGAGAAAATCCTTCAGCGGCTGCACCCTCCCGAGGCGCGCCAACGCCGTGCCCATGCCGATGGCATCGCGCAGATAGGCGCGTGTGTAACGTCGCGGGCCCGGTTGCAGTCGTGGCCCATCGCGATTGACAAGAATATGCGCGGCGGCGGTCTGCAGCGTAAGCACTGGACCGTTGACGCTCATCGGCAGTTGGATGGGGCAGGGGTCGAGCATTGAGCGCCAGTCCGCCGCAGCTTGTGCATGGTTGTCGATGGGCGCTGTCATAGCGACTGCTTTGACGGTCCGGGCCGGCACGCGACAATGAATCACCGTGCTGGCACCGGCGTTGAGCGGGCGCATGAAAGCCAGCGCGCCGCTCGCCAGACCATCGCCGTCTGCCACGCTTTGCGCAGCCGGCAGGCGGCCTTCACGCAGCACTTCGATGATATCGCCCGCGCTGAAGGCCAGCACACCGAACGCGTCGGCCGGATTCGGCAACAACAGCGCGCGCGTATCGTTGACGCGAACCTGCGCCGTATCACCGTCGATATGGCGCAGGACCGCAAGCCCGCCACGACCCTGCCAGATCTGCCAGGCGGGTGTGACCAGATAGGGTCGCACCACCAGGTAGAGTGTCA
Organism: Pseudomonadota bacterium; assembly: GCA_031371245.1. Lineage (GTDB taxonomy): Bacteria > Pseudomonadota > Gammaproteobacteria > JADJYF01. The sequence continues at coordinate 1,441 of JANMJF010000577.1, forward strand.
GTGCAGCGGGTTGCGCGCTGCGATTGCGCAGGCGATAGGCGATATCCAGCATCGCTTCATCACCGGCACCGGTCATGACCGGCGTAATCTCAAGTTCAAATTCGGCCGTGCGCCAGTGCACGCTGGGCAAGGGCAGGTAGTCGTCGCGCAGGCAGGCCGCAAGGGCCACATCGGCCCACGTGTAGAAGCGGGTGCCGACGTGCACGAAAGCTTCAATGGCGAAATCGCCATGGTCGACTTCGACCAGCCCTTCGGTATTGATCAGCGTTATACCGGAGCCGGCTGCTGCCGCGATCACCGTCCAATAACTTTGCTGCTCGCCCATGGGTTTCGGAAATTGGCCAGCGGGCGCGGCCAGCGCCAATGAGGTCACGCCGTCGTGCAGCGTGGGCGCGTAATACCAAGGTTCCAGAGCCAGATGACGCAGGCCACAACCCTGCGGGCCGGCACTGATGCGCAAACGCAAACCGTAGGCGCGGGTATCGGGTAAGAGCACGGTGCTGCGTAGGGCAGGTGTGCCGGCGGTGCTGTGCACGCACCGCCAGGCGCCATCCTGCGCAGCTATGTCGATGTCAAAAGCGAGCGGGGCGAGCTCACTATCCCAGGCGATATGCAGCGCACTGACGGCGCGTTCACGCTCGAATGCGAGCGACAAGTATTGCGCGCCGCCGACGCTGCTACGCCAGGCTTGGCCATCGTCCACCAGGATCTGTGCCGGCGCATGGCCCGGCAGGGCGCTGGAGGCCGTCACGCGCGGTGTGTCGCGATAGGTTTCGTCGATTAGACGCAGATCGTTCAGCCACAGCGTGCCCGTACCACTGCCAACGACGGCGATCTCCAACGCATCGCAGTGGGCGAGGCGCCGCGACCGTCGCGCGCCCCAGGCGTAGCCAATCTCACGCGCCGCGATGCGCCAGCGCGTCCACGCATCGTGCAAAGAAAATTGCTCTTCGCGCAGCCGCCAGACGTTGCCCAGTGCGGTGTCTATCAATTTGAATTCGACGATGTGCTGCTGGCCCACGCCGCGTGTCATGAGTTCAAAGGCGTAGTCTTCGGGCAATGTCAGATCGAGTGTGCGGCGCGCGATGACGAAACCATTACCGCCTAAGTCGTAATCGAGCCGCAAGGCATGACCGCCGGGCGCGTTTTCGACGTTCAATTGCAGGCGGGTCGCACCCGGCGCGATGGCGGTCCAGGCCGCGCTAGCGCGGAAATCGTCGAGCGAGATACTCGACATCGATCAGACCGGCGCCGTGTCGCTGCGGGTCTGCAACTGGCCCTGTACCACGCGCCGCAACTGCCATGCACCGCCTTCGGCGAGATCGAGTACTTGTTCGTAGTGTTGCAAATCCTGCGCCTCGGGTTCCAGCACGATATAGGTGATGCCGCGCTGCGCGAACAGATCGAGCATGTGATTGATGGTGGTACGTTCGAGCGTCACGCTCAGACGTTCGACCATGACAAAACGCGGGCCCGCCAGCAGCACCCGCGCGCAGACTAGTAACTGTTGTTCGCCGATGGTCAACAGCGAGGTCCAGCGCTGCTCGGTATCGATGTCCACGCAACGTGCCAGCACCGCTTCCAGACCGACCATGCGCACGGTCGCCAGCACCGTATCGCGGTAGGACGCTACGTCGGCGAGCGGGCGATCGTCGGCGAGCAGTATTTCGAGCAGGGTGCCGTCGGGCAGGTAGGGCTGCTCGGTGACAAACATCAGCTGCGTGCTGTGCGGCCTGACGATGCGTCCGCGACCCGAGCTGCGTATACCGGCGGTGGTGCGCATCAGCACCGCGCGCACATCGTTCTGCGCACCGCGCACCAATAACCGCGCGCCCGGCAGCAAGACCAGGTTCAAGTCCTCAATCAGCACGCGCTGCCGATGGGCCGACAGCAGGGTGACGTTCTCGTAAGCGAGCCGGCTGTCGTCTTCAACGGTGACGATGCCGGTGGCCTGCTGCTCGGGACTGTCGTCGATGGCCATCAGCAGTGCGTCGAGCCGCGCCACCACTGCCGCCAGGGACGACAGCAGTTGGGTCTGGGTCACGATCAGTGAGAACGCGCCAAGCAGATGGGTAAAGGCCACCGCCGACTGCGTGATGACGCCGAACTCGATGTCACCGCGCATGAACAGCGGCGCGACTATCAAGACCGGAATGAGCTGGATGAGCCAGTTATAGCCGGTGGTGAAGTAGCTCAGATTGCGTTGCACGACAATCACGCGCCCGGCGTTCTCGACCAGACGATCGAGATGGCGGCGCAGATGGCCGGAAAAATTACCCTCGCGGCCGGTCAGCGCCACCAGCGCCGCATTTTCCTTGACGTGCACCAGGGCGGCGCGGAAATCCGCTTCGCGGTCGAGCTGTTGATAATTGAGTCGCACCAATGGGCGGCCCAGCAGCAGACTGAGCAAGGTGCCGAACGCGGCATACAGCACGCCGACGCCGAACAACGCGGGACTGATGGTCCACAGCACCATTGCGAAGGCGATCACCGTCAGGCTGCCGTTGAAAATCATCAGCACGAAGGACAGCGTGACCGTAGTGAAGGATCTGATGTCTTCGGCGATCCTCTGATCGGGGTTTTCGATACCGCTCAGGGTCGCGACCCGCAGATAATTGCGGCGCGCCATATAGCGCTCAAGCAGGCGCGTAGTCGCCCAGTTGCGCCACAGCAGGCCGAGTCGGTCTTCGTAGTAACGTCCCAGCACCGTGACCGCCGTCGCCAGTGCGAACACCCCGACCCACACCAGCGCTTGCGCGATGAACTGCAGGTGATCGCGCTCGGCGAGGGCGGTCATGAAGTTGCGTGCCACGTAGCTGTTGACGACGTTCAGGCCGTTGCTCGCCAAGGCGAAGCTGACGACCACCGCAAACAGCGTGCGCGCCGCGCGGCGCGCATCGGGCGCACGGGCAAAGGCCTCGATCTGTGCCAGCCAGTGCTGCCAGGTGACGCGGGTGAAAGTGATCTCGGGACGGTTCACAAAGACAGCAATAGTCGGCGGACAGCGTCCCGACCGGGCACCCGCTGGCCTAGGAGCCTGTCGGACTTAGGATGAATCTGCTACGGCGGTGGGACAGCGGTCCATATGCGTGCGCCTTCTCGTTAAATAGCCCCACTATTCGCCTCGAATGCGCGCGCATCTGTCCTCGCGCTCCCACCGCCTCGCGACGATTCCCTAAGTCCGACAGGCTCCTAGACCGCCAGCGGGTCGCGCCAGCTACAGCGTGATAAATCCGCGCCGCACGGCGATGGTGACGGCGTGGGTGCGATCGTTGGCGTTGAGTTTGACCATGATATTGCGCACGTGCATCTTGACCGTCTCTTCGCTGATCGAAAGCTTTTGCGCGATCTCGCGATTGCGATGACCACCGGCGATCAGTTTCAGCACTTCCAGTTCACGTGCCGAAAGGTTCTTGTCGGTCAGGTGCTCGGCCAGGTGGGTCGCAACGCGCTCTGGAATGCGGGTCTTGCCGGCGTGCACACTGCGGATGATGTCCAGCAATTCCGACATCGCCATGCCCTTCAGCACATAGCCCTTGGCGCCGGCATTGAGCGTGCGTTGCATGGGTACATCGCCGGTCTCGGTGGTCAGTACCACGATGCGCGCGTCGGGAAATTCAGCGCGGATGGCGGTGATCGCCTCGGTGCCTGAGATGCCCGGCAGGCGCAGGTCCATGAGCGTGACGTCGGGCCGACAGGCGCGGAATTTTTCGATCGCTTCTTCGCCGGTACCGGCTTCGGCCACCAGTTCGAAGCCGGCGTCGTTAGCCAGTACCGCCGACAGGCCTTCGCGAAAGATCGGATGGTCATCCACGCACATGACGCGGATCGCAGCAGGGGTAAGGTTTTGTGCCAACACGTGCAGTCCTCTATTCCAAATAGGCCGAAGAACCCGGCAGGGTCAATCTTACCGCAGTCCCACCACTCTCGCGTCGCTGCATTTGCAGTCGCGCGCCAATAGTGGCGGCGCGTTCGCGCATGCCACGGATACCGTAGTGGCCAGGGCGGCCGCTATTCATGAATTCTTCGCGGATACCGGTGCCGTCATCGCTGATCTCGATCACCAATTCGTCGCCGAACAGCACCGCGATGCGGATCATGCGGGCCTGGGCATGACGCACGGCATTGAGGCCGGCTTCGCGACAGATGACGTGGATCTCGCTCGCGACGCTGGGATTGACGTTGCGCTCGGCGCCTTCGATTTCGACCACACAGCGTGCATCGGTTTCGGTGGTGAGCTCAGCGCACAGGTTGTCGAGCCGTGCCGACAGTTCGTATACGCCGTGGGAGGACGATCGCAACAGCGATAACACTTCACGGCCCTCGGCCACCGCATGGCCGGAGGCTGCCAGTGCGCGGGTGAAGAGATCGGCGGCGGCAGGATCGCCGGCTCGCACTTTGTCGAGGCCGGCCTCCAGCATGAACTGCATGCCCTGCACGCTCTGCAGCAGAGTATCGTGCAGATCGCGTGCAATGCGCAGACGTTCTTCTTGTTGGGCGAGGCGGGCGCGGGTCTGTAGCGCCTTGATGCGATCGTCTTCCTGCTGATGGGCAAAAGCTTCGCCAAGTGCGCGCATGATCTGATCGGCCAGCATACGGAAAAACGTAATGTGATCGTCGTCGAGGCGCTTGTGTGGGCTGACCCCGGCCACCACCACCGCGCGCGGCGCGCGGGTATCGGGCGAGACCAGCGATAGCACGGCGAGCTGCAGGGCTGGAATACGCCACGCGCCCAGCGGCAGGGGCTGCATGGCCGGCGTGACATCGAGGAATTGCAATAACGGACGCGGCTCGCGGGTGACAAAATGAGCGAGCGCGCAAGCGCTGCCGGCACGCAGTAGCGACGGACTCAGCGGCTGGTCGGCGTCGATATTGGCAACCGCGCACAATTGCGCCTGCTCGCCGTCCTCATCGCACAGATAGAGCGCGGCGAAGGGGACGTCGTAGGAATTCTCGGCAATGACTTCGGCCGCGACACGCAAGGTTTCTTCGCTGCGTCGCGCGCGACGGGTGCTCAGGCCCAGGCGTTGCAAGGTGTGCAGGCGACGCTCGGCGATGACCCGTGTCGACGTCTCGGGCACGGTCACGAACACAGCTTCAATGACGTCGTGTTCGTTGATGATGGGCGCGTAGCTGTAAGTGCAGTAGAACTCTTCGAGATAGCCGCGGCGGTTGATGAAATTCGGCGCGTCGTCGGTGCCGGAAGATTCGCCACCATAGAGGGTGGCGCGCAGTAGTGGTTGCATCACTTCGAATACTTCAGGCCACACTACCTCGGCGGGCTGCAGCAAAGCCGCCGGATGTTTGGTGCCGATTAGCGAGGCGAAGGCATCGTTGTAAAGCAGCAGATGCTGT
>JANMJF010000612.1:0-1633 GCA_031371245.1 Pseudomonadota bacterium
GAGTGCCTGGTGGGCATTGCGATGGGGGTGATCGAGGCCGGCATGTGCAACACGGTCGCCATCTACCGCGCCATGAATGGCTTTTCCCAGGTGCGCATCGGTGGCACCGGCGCGCGCTCGGCGGCACCCATCATCGGCGACCAGATCCACCATCGCGCCTATGGCTGGCAGAGCGCCGGTCAGTTGTTCGCGCCAACCTTCATGCGCCATATGTACGACTACGGCACCACCTCCGCGCAGGTCGCGGCCGTCAAGGTCGCACACAGTAAACATGCGTCGAACAATCCCAAGGCGTTTTATAAGAAGCGCTACAGCATCGACGAAGTGTTGTCCTCGCGCATGATCTGTAAGCCGCTGCATCTGCTCGACTGCTGTGTTGAAACCGACAACGCGACCTGCATCATCGTCACACACATCGACCGCGCACGGGATTGTCCACGCAAAGCGGCGGTCATCCAATCGGTCGCGGGGCGCGTGTGCAAGCCGCGCGGCGACATTCATCTGCATTATCAGAGCGGCCCGATCTCGACGGTGGCCGGCCATTACGCGCGCAACATTCTGTGGCCAAATGCCGGTGTCGGCCCCGAGGACATCGACGTTACCGGCTCCTACGATGCCTTCACCTTCACCACCCTGCTGCAGCTCGAAGACTACGGTTTCTGCACCAAGGGCGGTGGCGGTGAATACGTGTCCGACGGCACCATCGAACTTGGCGGCAAGCGTCCGAACAACACCGCCGGTGGCCATCTGTGTGAGGGCTACACCCACGGCATGAACATGGTCATCGAGAACGTCCGCCAGCTGCGTGGTGAAGTGGACGACTCCTGTCCACTCGGTGCCGATGGCAAACAACAGCACACCTACGACTACGCCGAGGGCGGCTGTCGGCAAGTCAGACAAGTCGAATTGACCGCCAACCTGGGCTGGGCCCACCCCGGCGCGGGCAGCGCCATGGTCATGGCCAAAGATCACCGTTAAGGAGAAACGCGATGCCCATTCAAGGCGAATACATGGGAATGATGCTGACGGTCGAGGATCTCGACGGTGAGAATCGTGAGTTCTTCAAATACTGCGCGGCTGGCGAGTTCCGTCTGCAACGCGGCAAACAGCATGGCCTGCTGCGTTATCCGCCCACCACGGCCTGCCCGTGGACCGGCGAGCGGGACAGCGAATGGGTGGTGGTGCCCGGCACCGGCACCGTGCATTCCTACGGCGAGGTTCACCACGCCATCCAGCCGGCCTTCAAGAGCAAGGTGCCTTACATGATCCTGCTGGTCGATCTCGATACCCAGAAGGGCGCACCCGGCGCACACGACGCGCTGCGCGTCGGCGGTAATCTGGTCATGGCCGACGGTAGCTTCGCGCCGCCGGACCAGGGAGCCCGGGTCGGCATCGGCACGCGTGTACGCATGGTGTTGGTCAACGTCACTGCGGGCATGGCGCTGCCGCAGTGGACTATCGACGAAGGCGCCGAACAACCAGCGCAGCCGTGGCGATACCCTGAGTAGAAGCAGGATAGGGTCACAGTGTTGTCACGGGTTGACCTCAAGTACTGCGCAACGCCTGCGCCGGCGTCCAGCCGGCCGGATGTCCGCCACCTTGCGGAAACACGATCGGCACCTCGCACATGCCG
>JANMJF010000619.1:0-2402 GCA_031371245.1 Pseudomonadota bacterium
GGCGGCCCAATATCTCTTGCTCTATGAGATGTCGCTGCCCTACGGACTGGATCTCAACAACCAGATCAACGTCGACAAATCGGCCACCAAGGTTTCCATGATCCTGCGCGTGCTGTCGAGCAAGCAGATGCTCGCGCTTGAGCAACGCGCACTGGCGCGGCTTGCCAACCACGCGCCGGCGGTCAAATCGTCCAGCGTCGCGGGTACCGCCCTGATGTTTTCGCATATCGGCGGCACCAATATCCGCTAGATGCTGCTCGGCACGGTAATCGGCATCGCCGCGATCGCCGTGCTGCTGATGGTGGCGCTACGCTCGGTGCGCATCGGCTTACTGAGTCTGTTGCCCAATGTGCTGCCGGCCGGCATGGCATTTGGCGTGTGGGGCATCTTTGTCGGCGACGTCGGCCTGTCGCTGTCGCTGGTCACCAGCATGACACTGGGCATTGTGATCGACGACACCATTCACTTTCTCGCCAGCTACACCCGCAACCGCCGCGAATTGGGCATGGACGCACGCGCGGCAATTCGTGTCGGGCTCGCCACCGTCGGCCGCGCCCATTTCATTACCGCCACGGTGCTGGTGCTCGGTTTCCTGACCCTCGGCACGTCGAGCTTCGCGCTCAACTCCGGCATGGGGCTCATGACCGCACTCGTCATCGTGCTGGCGCTGCTCGCCGAATTCCTATTCCTGCCGCCGCTGTTGATCCATTTTGAGGATGCCAACCACGATGCGCCGCCTGTTGCTCGCCCTGTTGATCGCCCTGCTACCGTTTGAACTCAGCGCCGCAAGCGCCGAAGCGCGCGGACTGGCCTTGTTCACCGCAGCCGACCAGCGCGACCGCGGCTGGGTGGATGGTCGCGCCGAACTCGAGATGATTCTGCGCAACCGCGAAGGCCAGGAAAGCCACCGCAGCCTGCGCATCGACACCCTTGAGATCAACGGCGACGGCGACCGCAGCCTGACCGTGTTTGACGCGCCGCGAGACATTAAAGGCACTGCCTTTCTGAGTTACACCCATGCATTGCAAGCCGATGACCAGTGGCTCTACCTGCCGGCCCTGAAGCGCGTTAAACGTATCGCGTCGAATAATAAATCCGGGCCCTTCGTCGGCAGCGAATTCGCTTATGAGGACATCACCTCCCAGGAAGTGGAGAAGTTCACCTACAAATATCTACGCGATGATCGCCTGGACACACGCCAGGCCTTCGTCGTCGAGGCCTATCCGGCCTATGAGAACTCCGGCTATACGCGCCAGATCATCTGGCTCGACCAACAAATGTACCAACCGCTGCGGGTCGAATATTTCGACCGCAAGAATACGTTGCTCAAAATCCTCGATTTCAGCGAGCACAAACAATATCTTGAGCGTTACTGGCGGCCGGGTCGCATGGTCATGCGCAATGTGCAAACCGGCAAGAACACTGAACTGAAATGGTCGAACTACCGCTTCAAAACCGGCCTCGACGCCAGTGACTTCGATCAGAACACCCTGAAACGCGCCCGCTGACGCCGCGTGTCCACTCACCAACCCGGAGAATTACCCGCCATGACTTACAAATTAATGGGTGCGAATGTCTCGCCCTTTGTGCGCAAGGTCCGTGTCATGCTCGCCGAGAAGGGCATCGCTTACGACTTCGAACCCGTCAGTCCCTTTGCACCGCCCGTCAACTGGCGCGATATCAGCCCGCTGGGCAAGATTCCGGCCCTGCTTGATGGCGCCAAGGTGATCAACGATTCGTCGGTTATCTGCCAGTACGTAGAACGCAAGAACAAAGCCGTGCCGATGCTGCCGAGTGACGACGACGGTTATATCGCCGCCCTGTGGCTGGAGGAATACATTGACGGCGGCTTCGTCGCAGTGGCCGGTGGCAAGGTCTTCTTCCCGCTGATCGTCGGGCCGATGGTCGCCAAGGCGCCGCCAGATGCGGCCGCGCGCGCTGCGGCCGCCAAGGCCGTCGCTGAAGAACTACCGCCGTTCTGGGCCTATATGGAGGCACAGCTCGGCAGCCAGCAGTTTTTCGTCAACAACACGCTGACCTTGGCCGATATCGCCATCGCTTCCATCCACGTCAATTTGCTGCATGCCGGCGTGCAGGTCGATGCCGCGCGCTTTCCCCAGCTCGCCGCCTTCATGGGCCGCATGTTCGCGCGCCCGAGCGTCAAAGCAGTGATCGAAGAAGAAGCGCCGACTTGGACCATGAAGACTGCCTGATTGCCTCCATGCGCCACCGGTGGCAGTCGTCACCGGTGGCATTCGCCGACCGCCGTTTAGCACACGCCCAGCACACCGCTAAGGACCCTGGTCGAAATTATCTCGTCAACACCGAGGGTGTTCCTGAGTGGTTGCTTGCCGGGCGCGTTTCGCTGGCAATAGCGGGGCTATTGCCAAGAAATGCAACGC
>JANMJF010000620.1:0-6367 GCA_031371245.1 Pseudomonadota bacterium
AACGCCGCTGCGGTAGGCGCTAAATTCGATTTTCGACGCATCGTCGCCGAACACCCGGAGACACTGATAAAAGGATATTCGACGCTGGGTAATGCACTAATCGGCAGTAAAAAAGTCATCTGCGGGCCGCCACAGACGTGAACGAGGACGTGATGGCCGCGATTTTTGAGTTCGCCTTTGTGCAGGCAAATGGTTAGGCCAGCATGTCACCGGCGAGGCGAGCCGCGAAGACAACATCAAGGCCGGCATGGTTCGCACTGAAGAGCCGGTAGCGCGCGCGGCGCTGTGTCTGTCCTGCCATCTGGGCAATCAGGACAAATTCGCCAACCATCGTCTGCTGGGCGCGGGCCATCCACGCTTGTCTTTCGAACTCGACACTTACACCCTGCTGCAGCCGGCCCACTACCGCGTCGATGCCGACTATCGTGAACGCAAACGGCTGGCCTCCCACGTCCAGGTGTGGGCCATTGGGCAGACTGCCGCCGCCACCCGCACCTTCGAACTCTTTACCAGCGACAAGTGGGCGAGCAAGAGCGCCTTGCCAGAGCTCGCATTCTTCGATTGCCACGCCTGCCATCACCCAATGACGGAGCCGCGCTGGGCGGCGCGGGAAACGACCGGCTTGCCACCGGGTGTGCCACGCATCAACGATGCACATGTGCTCATGGTGCTGACCCTGGCCAAGGCCATTGCGCCCCCCCTGGCCGAACAATTGCACAAATCCTTGTGGGACTTGCATCAGTCCAGCATACAATCCCGCGACGCGACTTTGGCCGCCGCCAAGGCTATGCAGGCGGTCTTGAAGCAGGTCCAGGATCATGTCCGCGGCCACGACTTCAGCGCCGATGAAACCTTCACCATCCTCGACAGCCTGGTGAAGGGTGGCAGCGCCGGCGAGTATCGTGATTTCGCCGCCGCCGAGCAGGCCGTGATGGGGGTGCATGCGCTGGTCGATACGCTCACCGAGGCCAAACGCTGGAACGTCAGCCAGGGCAGCGCCATCGCCGCCCAGATCAAAGTGCTCTACAGCGTCCTCGCCGATCAGAACGCTTACCAGCCAGCACACTTCAGCGGCGAGATGCAGACGCTCGCTGCCGCGCTCAAGTAGGCGCGCCGCGTGAGCGAACGTTACACCATTGCCATCGTGGGCGCCGGCCCGGGTGGTTTGAGCGCCGCTGCCCGCGCCGCCGAGACCGGCACCTCACACATCCTGCTCGAAGCGGCGCCGCAACTCGCCAATACCATCTACCGCTACCAGAAGGGCAAGCACGTCATGGCCGAGCCTGGACAGCTGCCCCTGCGTGCCGCGATTGGTTTCGAAGCCGGACCCCGCGAACGTATTCTCACCACCTGGCAGATGGGACTCGCGCAGTCCGGTGCGCAGGTTCGTTACAAGTCGGAAGTAGTCGCCATTGCAGGCAAGCAGGGCAAGTTTCAACTCAAGCTTGCCGATGGCGCCACGGTGCTCGCCGAGTACGTGGTGTTGGGCATCGGTCTGCAAGGCAATCTGCGGCGCATGGACGTGCCCGGCGATACCTTGCCCGAGGTCCAGTATCAACTGGACGATCCCGATGCCTACGGCGGTGAAACCATCGTAGTGATCGGCGCCGGCGACGCGGCCATCGAGAACGCCCTAGCGCTGGCCGTGAACAACGCCGTGATCATTCTCAATCGCCGCGACGAATTCACCCGCGCCAAGGAAGGCAATCTGCGCGATATCACCCGCGCTATCGACAGCGGTCAGCTCGAATGCATGTACAACGCCAGTCCCAAAGCGGTGATGGCGGTGCCCGACGACCACCCATCACACAAACGCCTGCGTTTCGAAATCACGACCAAGGACGGCATGAGCGAAGTACTGTGTGACCGCATCGTGGCGCGGCTCGGCGCGCTGCCGCCGCGCGCCTTCGTTGAATCCTGCGGCGTAGTGTTTCCCAGCGATGACCCGGCCGCCGTGCCCTCGGTCTCGCCGCGTTACGAGTCGAATGTCGCGGGGCTCTACATCATCGGTGCGCTGGCCGGCTATCCGCTGATCTAGCAGTGCATCAATCAGGGTTACGAGGTTGTTGAGTTCATCTGCGGGCGCGAGGTCGAACCGGCCGATGAAGGTTTGCTGCGCGCCAAGTTTGCCGGCGTGCAAGGTCTGACCAAGGTCAATCTCGCCATCGTGCAGATCCGCAGCAATATTCCCTTGTTTGCCGGCCTCACGCCGCTGCAGTTGCGAGAATTCCTGCTCGATTCCGACATTCGTACGCCGGCCCAGGGCGAAGTCGTGGTGCAGTTCAACGACTACACCAATACTTTTTTCTCGGTGCTACGCGGCGCGGTTTATATCCAGATCGACGCCGATGACCCAGCCAACACGGTCAAGCTCGGGGTCGGCAAGTTCTTCGGTGAGATGTCTTTGATCTCGGGCCGTCGGCGCGCCGCAACGATAGTCGCGGGCCAGGACTGTGTGTTGATCGAAACGCCGCGGCGATCGATGAACAAGTTGATTCAATCGGTGGAATCGGTACGCCGGGCCGTCGACGAGACCTTCCTATTGCGCGCGATCCGTATGCACATCGCACCCGACGTGCCGGAAGACGACCTGATCGAAGTGGCGCGCACGGCGCGTATTCGCCAGTTCGCGCCTGGCGAAGCGCTGTTCAATGAAGGCGATCCCGCTACGTCCCTGCATCTGATCCGCTCCGGATCGGTGACCATCGCCCATCAGATCGGTGGCCGTGAGATCGTCATCGCCTACCTGCCCTCGGGCAATTATGTCGGCGAGCTCGCGTTGTTGACCGATTCGCCACGCACCGCCACGGTAAGGGCGGCGGTCGTCACCGAGACCATCGAGTTGCCGGGTGTGGTGTTCCGCGAACTATTGGCGTGTTTCCCCGAGCTCGATGCCGATCTCAAGGCTCGTGCCCAGGCCCGCCTCAGCGCCAGCGCACGCAGTCGTGGTGGCAAAGCGGCCGCCGGCAATATGATCGAATTCCTGGTCGCCCAAGGTATCGGCGAAGCGACCGACGTGTTGCTCATCGATGAATCCCTCTGCGTCGGCTGTGACAACTGCGAGAAGGCCTGTGCCGACACGCATAAAGGCACCTCGCTGCTCGACCGGCGCGCCGGTCCGAGTTTTGCCAGCGTGCATGTGCCGACCTCGTGCCGCCATTGTGAACATCCCCATTGCATGAAGGACTGCCCGCCGGATGCCATTCACCGTACGCCGGAAGGCGAGGTCTATATTGCCGACAACTGCATCGGCTGCGGCAACTGCGAAAAGAACTGCCCTTACGGCGTGATCCAGATGGCGGTCAAGGGCGAAACCGAGAAGCCGAGCCTGTGGAAATGGTTGTTGTTCGGCACGGGCCCGGCGCCCGGCGACGAATTCCACAGCGAGGACATGACCTTGGCGAAGAAGGCCGTCAAATGCGATATGTGCAAAGACCAAACAGGCGGTCCTGCCTGTGTGCGTGCCTGTCCGACCGGTGCGGCGATCCGTGTCAGTCCGGCCGAGTTCATGGCTATCGCGCGATGAGCGCGACGCGGTCGCCGCGCTTGCGAGCCACGCGCGTGTGAGTGCCGCCATGCACGAGTCCTACATCAACTATCGCAATTTCTTCTATCTCAAAGTGGCGGCGCTGCTGTGTACTGCCGCGATCGTGGCTTATGCGCTGCATCAGCCGAGCGAGCCGCCCAGCGGCAGCACTTGGCTGGGCTATACACTGGGCACCGTGGGCGCCGGCCTGATTGGTTGGTTAGCCTGGTTCGGAGTGCGCAAGCGCCGTTATTCTGGCTCTCAGAACCGCCTGGTCAGCTGGCTCTCGGCGCATATCTATTTGGGCGCTTCGCTGCTTGTCATCACTACGCTGCACAGCGGCTTTCAGCTCGGCTGGAACGTGCATTCGCTAGCCTATGTGTTGACCTTGCTGGTGGTGACGAATGGCTTTTATGGTTTGTACGTCTATGTCGCTTATCCGCGTGAGCTGGCCGCCAATCGTGCCGGCATGACCCGCGACGCGATGATCGCCGAAGTGGCCGAACTCGATCGTGAATGTCTGAGCTTGGCCGACCAGGTCGACAAAGAGGCGCACAAGGTCGTGTTGCAGTCGATCGAGGAAACCGTGCTCGGTGGTGGTGTGCTGGAGCAGCTGTTCGGCGACCCGGCACGGCGTTCGGCGAGTATCGGTATCAATAAGAGTCTGGAGCAGGTGCGCGAGAAGATCGAGGCGCGCATCGCGCGTGGCGTGCCGCAGCTGCAGAATATCGAGCAGCAGGAAGCCACCGCTATCTCGTTTCTGGCCGAGCATATGATCGCCGATGGCGGCGGGCCGCAACGACTGGAAAAGATCACGCAGCTGTTCGGACTGATCACGCGCAAGCGTGCCATGGTCGAACGCATTCAGCGCGACATCCAACTGCAATCCCGTCTGGCGTTCTGGTTGTATCTGCACGTACCGCTCTCGCTAGGCTTGTTGGCGGCGCTGTTGTGCCACGTGTTTGCTGTGTTCTTTTATTGGTAGGCGGCGATGCGCATCCTGGTTCGTTACGTCACCCACAAGTCTAAGCTCAACGACACCCTGCACGAGGTGCCGTTGCAGGGCGCGCGGCTGAAGATCGGTCGCGGCACCGATCAGGACATTCACCTGGCGAATTTGCGCGTGGCGCTGGCGCACGCCGAGCTGATTGAAGGCCAGGATGGCAAGCTACGTCTGCAATGCCATCTGGCCGCCGGTTTTCATTACAACGGCGATATCGTGCAATCGGCGGTGTTGACGGCCGGCGATCGCGTCGAGCTTGGTGGCTACAACATCCGCGTCGGCGACGCGGCCGGCTGCAATCTGCTGCTGGAGATTGCCGAGGACAGTTCGGCACGCGGTCGCGAAATGGAGGCGGCGTTGCTCAAGCGCGCGCGTCTGGATCTGGGCGCCGCCGGACTGCGCAAGCGACCCTGGGCGGTGGGCCTGGCCGGTTTTATTCTGGCCGCGTTTCTGCTGGTGCCGCTGGTCGCAGCGACCATACCGGCGGCTGGCAAGTGGCTGCGCCTGTTGCCGCTGCTGCCTTCGGATCACGCCTGGCAGAGCGGCGCGGTGAGTGACGCCCATGCCCACTTCGGTGTGAACTGCAATGCTTGTCACACCATTCCCTTCGTGCCGACCCGCAATTCGGCTTGTCTGAGCTGCCATCAGAACACTGCCCACCATGTCGACAACGAGATCCTCAAGACCGGTTTGTTCAAGGGTCAGCGCTGCGCTTCCTGTCATCACGAACACACCGGCAAGAGTTCGCTGGTCCGTCACGATGAAGCCTTGTGCGTGAGCTGCCACGGTAACTTGAAGGACAAACGCGCAGCGACTGAGATTCTCGATGTGCGTAACTTCGGCGTCGACCATCCGGAATTTCGCACGACCCTCGTGCATCAAACAAATGGTGTGCCGGTCGCGGTGCGCGTGGCACTGTCCGATGCCAAGCGTTTGCGTGAGGCGCCGGGTGTCGAGTTTTCGCACAAAGGGCATCTGGCGCCAGCCGGCATCGAAAGTCCGACACGCGGAACACTCAAGCTGGTCTGCGCCGATTGCCATCAGGCCGAGCCGGGTGGGGGTCGTATGGTGCCGGTGAGTTTCGCCAACAACTGCCACGAATGTCACCTGTTGAATATTCCCGGTGACGTGGTGCGCGAAGTGCCGCATGGTGATCTAAAAGCTGCGGTCGGCGCAGTCGGCGACTACTTCCAGGCGTGGGCCTTGCGCGGCGGTTACCCCAATGCGTTCGCGCCGAGCGCCGTGCAGACGCGGCGTTTTCCCGGCCAACCGCTGAGCACCGCCGAGCAGCAAGACGCGCTGTCGTGGGCGGCGCGCAATGCCGAGATGACCAGCGCTGAAATGCTGGCCTATACGACCTGCGGTAAATGTCACACCGTGCAGCCGAACGGTGCAGGCAGCGGCGCCGATGCCTGGCACATCGATCCGGTGCGCATACCCCAGGCTTGGCTGCCAGCAGCAAACTTCAGCCATAAACGGCACGACACCCAGGCGTGTAGCGATTGCCACGTCGAAGCCAAGACCTCCGAAACCAGCGCCGACGTCATGCTGCCTGGTATCGCCAATTGCCGCACCTGCCATGGCAGCGGTGACGCTGACGCGGGCAAACTCGCTTCGACCTGTGTGAACTGTCACGGTTTTCATCGCGCCCAGGAGGCGCGCTTGAAGGAGTAGTCGACGCTGCGTCGGCGCCATCACCATGAAGAAACCCTATGTCATATGCCACATGATTCCGTCGCTCGACGGCCGCATCGTCACGCGCCGCTGGCAGATGGCCAAGAGCGGCTACGATGCCTATGAACGCATCCATCGCGCGCTCAAAGGCGACGCCTGGATCA
>JANMJF010000070.1:0-8137 GCA_031371245.1 Pseudomonadota bacterium
GTGTGCGAGACGTTCGCCATCGAGCGTCGCTGACATCACCACCAGCCGCAGTTCCGGCCGCACGCCAGCCTGCACTTCGAGACACATCGCAAGTCCCAGATCGCTGGCCAGATGTCGCTCGTGGAATTCATCGAAGACCACGACCGAGATACCGTCGAGCAAGGGGTCGTCCTGCAACATGCGTGTCAGGATGCCTTCGGTCACGATCTCAACGCGGGTGCGGGCCGAGATTTTGCGCTCGAAGCGGATGCGGTAGCCGACCGTGTCGCCGACCGCTTCACCGAGTTGTGTCGCCATGTAGGACGCCGCTGCACGCGCGGCGATGCGACGTGGTTCCAGCATCAAGACCTTGCCGGTGCACCATTCGGCTGTGAGCAAGGCCAGTGGTACACGTGTGGTCTTGCCTGCCCCCGGCGGCGCTTCGAGCACCACGCGTGGCTGCACGGCCAGGCTCGCGAGCAACGCGGGCAAAACGGCATCGATGGGCTGGATTGGTACGGACATGATGGTGGGCAGGTGGGTCGCGCGCGGCCATTCTGGTGGCGCGACGGTGGGGTGTTGGAAAAGACCAAGGCGCCCGCAGGCGCCCTCGTCACGAGCTGATCAAATCAGCCAAGCTCAGGCTGCGACACTCGTCGCGAGCCGTGCGCGCTGATTGACCGCGCCCAGGATCGCACGCAACGAAGCTTCGACGATGTCACTGCTGCGACCGACGCCGCAGTAGCGCTGACCGTCGAGATTCAACTGCACATAAGCGACCGCTTCGGCGCCCGCACCGGCACCACTGCTCAAGGCGTGCTCGCTGTATTCGACCAGCACAAGTTTCTTGCCGCAGTAGCGTTCAAGCGCATCGACGAAGGCGCCGACCACGCCGCTCGCGCGGCCCTGCAGGCTGGCGGGTTTGCCGTCGTCGCGCAAGGTCGCGGTCAAACGGTCTTCGCCATGTTCGCGTGTCGCCTGGTAACCCATCAACTCGTAGGGCGTGCTCACGTCCAGATAATGCTGCTCGAAGAGTTCGACTATCTTGCGCGGCTCGACTTCGCTGGCACTGTCCTCGGCATATTTCTGCACCACGCCACTGAAATCGATCTGCAACCAGCGTGGCAATTGATAGCCCTGGCTCTGTTCCAGCACATAGGCGATGCCGCCCTTGCCCGACTGGCTGTTGATGCGTATGACTTCCTGGTAGGAGCGTCCGAGATCGGCCGGGTCGATGGGCAGATAGGCCACGTCCCAGGGCGTGTGCTCATCGCGTTTGGCCAGGCATTTCTTGATGGCATCCTGATGGCTGCCGGAAAACGCGGTGAACACCAGCTCGCCCGCATAGGGATGGCGGGGATGTACTGGCAACTGGGTGCATTCCTTCACACAACGGATGATCTCGTCCATGCGCGAGAAATCCAATTGCGGATCGATGCCCTGGCTGTAGAGATTCATGCCCATGGTCACGATGTCCATATTGCCGGTACGTTCGCCGTTGCCGAGCAAAGTGCCTTCGACGCGCTGTGCGCCGGCCATGGTCGCGAGTTCGGCGGCGGCCACTGCGCAGCCGCGATCGTTATGGGTGTGCAGGCTTACGATCACCGCGTCGCGTTGTTTGACGTGGCGGCAGAACCATTCGATCTGATCGGCATAGACATTGGGTGTCGCCATCTCGACGGTCGAGGGCAGGTTCAAGATGCAGGGGTTTGCCGCCGTCGACCGCCAGACCTCGACCACCGCATCGCAGACTTCCACGGCGAAATCGAGTTCGGTGCCGGTGAAGCTCTCGGGCGAATACTCGAATATCCACGCGGTTTGCGCATAGCGCGCCGCGTAGGACTTCACCCACTCGGCACCCTGCACCGCGATGGCCTTGATGCCGGCGCGATCGAGTTCGAAGACCTGCTCGCGTTGCACGGTCGAGGTTGAATTGTAGAGATGCATGATGGCGCGCTTGGCGCCGCGCAAGGCCTCGAAAGAGCGCGCGATCAATTCCTGGCGGGCCTGGGTCAAAACCTGCACGGTGACGTCGTGCGGGATCAACTGGTCGTCGATCAGGCGCCGCACGAAATCGAAGTCGGGTTGCGAGGCAGCCGGGAAGCCGACTTCGATTTCCTTGAAGCCGACCTTCACCAGCTGTTCGAACAACTGCAGTTTCTGCGCGACGTTCATGGGCTCGATGAGTGCCTGGTTGCCGTCTCTGAGATCGACGCTGCACCAGCGCGGCGCGGCCGACAGCACGCGGTCGGGCCAGGTGCGATCGGGCAAATGGACGGCGGCAAACGGTTGGTACTTGCGATGATCGAAAGCGTTCATGGGACTACCTTTTTGCGCGCGGCTCAGGCGCGCCTGACAGTGGAATAACCGGGGACCGGTCCGGCCCAGCCGCTGGGCTCAAGCGCGACAGGACACCGCCAATGGCAAGCAGTATAACTACGGAAGCGTAGTGAATGATTGCAAATAATCCATTGAAGACTGAGTATTTTGCATTAAGTCTCTACGTTTTTATATTTTTGTAGAGAGTGAAGTTCAACTCAGCGTCATTGTCCCAACTCAGCCCACGAGCCATCGCCCATGAAACTCGACCGCATCGACAAACGCATACTTGCCGAGATGCAGGCCAATGGCCGCATCAGCAATCTGGAACTGGCCGAAAAAATTGGTCTGTCGCCTACGCCCTGCTCACGCCGCGTGCGCCAGTTGGAGGACTCTGGCGTCATCGAACGCCACGTCACCCTGCTCAGTCAGGCGCGCCTGGGCCTGAATATCACCGCCATGATCGGCATCACCATGGACCGCCACACGCCCGAGCGCTTCGCGACCTTTGAGCGCGAGGTCGGAAAATTCCCGGAGGTGATCGAATGCAGCATCGTCACCGGCCAGACTGCCGACTACCTGTTGAAGGCGGTGCTGCCGGACATGACTTATTACGAGGAATTCCTGCTCGGGCGCCTGACCCGCATTGAGGGGGTAAGCGGCGTGCACTCAAGCTTCGTATTGCGCAAGGTGATCGCTACAACCGAACTGCCGCTTGCGCATATCGATCAGCTCAGGCCCAGCGCTCAACCGAGATGAATCAGTCGCGCTTCGCTTCTTCCGCGTACCAGGCTTCGACTTTTTCGCGCGCCCATGGTGTGCGGCGCAGAAATTTGAGGCTGGATTTCACCGAGGGCTCGTTGAAGAAACAGCGAATTGGTACGCGGCGCGCCATTTCCGCCCAGCCATGACGCTCGACGAGTCGGGTGACGATGGTTTCAAGCGTAATGCCATGTAGCGGATCGCGGGAAGGGCGGGGTTCATCGGTCATGGGCGCGGGTGGGTCGAATCGCGAGCGACCATGGTACGGCAGCGGGGCCTCGGCGGTCGCGCAAAAAAAACCGGGCACAAGGCCCGGTTTTCAGCGCAGCTATGGCGAAAAAGCTCAGTCGCCCAGGACACCCGTCAACTGCTTCTCGGCAATCTTGGCCGGCAGCTGGATGTAGCCGTCCTTGGTTACGATGGCCTGACCTTCCTGCGACAACACCATGCGCAGAAAGGCGCGCTCGAGCGGCGCGATCGGCTTGTTCGGCTGCTTGTTGACGTAGATGAACAGGTAGCGGCTGAGCGGATATTTACCCGACAGTGCGTTTTCCTCCGTTGCCTCTTCAAGCTTACCTTCCTTGTCGGTGATCGGCACGGCACGCACGCCCGAGGTACGGTAACCAATGCCCGAGTAGCCGATACCGTTCAGCGACTTCGTCACGCCCTGCACGACCGAAGCCGAACCCGGTTGCTCATTGACGTTGTTCTTGAAATCACCCTTGCACAGCGCATGTTCTTTGAAATAGCCATAGGTGCCAGACACCGAGTTGCGGCCATAGAGCTGGATGGTGCGGCTGGCCCACTCGCCGGTGAGGCCCAATTCCCCCCATTTGGTGATTTCGCTGGCGTGGCCGCACTGGCGGGTGGCGGAGAAGATCGCGTCAACCTGCTCGATGCTCAGCCCTTTGAGCGGATTGTCCTTATGTACGAAGACCGCGAGGGCGTCGACCGCGACCGGCACGGCAGTGGGCTTGTAGCCATACTTAGCCTCGAACCCTTCGATCTCATTGGATTTCATCAGGCGACTCATGGGGCCGAGATTGGCGGTGCCCTCGGTCAGTGCCGGCGGCGCGGTGGCGGAGCCGGCAGCCTGGATCTGAAGGTTCACACTCGGATAGAAGCGCTTGAACTGCTCGGCCCACAGGGTCATGAGATTGGCGAGGGTGTCGGAACCGACACTGGTGACGTTGCCGGAGATACCGGTTTCGGTCTGGTAAGGCGGGTGACCGCTGGCCGCCCCTTCGGCGTTGGCGGTCAGTGAGGCCGCGCCGAGTAGCAGCGCGGCAAGGCCTAGAATCGGGCGTCTCATCACTGGATATCTCCCATGGCTCTGTTGAACTGGGCGCAGTATGTGATCGTTTTGTGACGAATATGTGACGAAATGGCCAGGCCGCCGGGCGGTGCCGGCGGGCGTGTCAGGGCACGGGCGGTGGTGCTTCGACGGGTGGATCAAGCTCGGTGCAAACGCAGTTGCGGCCCTTCTGCTTAGCGCGATACATCGCGCTGTCAGCGCGCTCGAATACGGCTTCAATGGTATCGGCGGCCTGGAACTGCGCGACCCCGCAGGACATGGTCACGCGCACCGGCGTGTCCTTATACCGGAACGGACAGTCCGCGATGTGGCTGCGCAGTTTTTCGAGCATCGTGCGCCCGTCAGACACGGTGGTCTCCGGCAACAGCAGCACGAATTCCTCGCCGCCGTAGCGGCACAGCACATCGCTTTCGCGGATCATTTCCTTCAACTTGGAGGCGACCGTGGCCAACACTTTGTCGCCGGCAGCGTGGCCGTAGCGATCGTTGATTTCCTTGAACAGGTCAAGATCGATGACGGCCAGGCTCAGCGCGCCACCGTAGCGCTTCCAGCGCGCAAAATGTTTAGTCACCATTTCAGTGTAGCCGGCACGGTTCAGTATGCCGGTCAAGGGATCCATCAGCACCCGCGCATGCTGGACCTCAAGATCCTCGCGCAGATGCGTCGCTTGCTGTTCGAGGTCTTTCAAGCGATGGGTCATGCGCTCGATAACGTCGCCGGCTTCGGCTGCGCGACGGGTCTGGGTCGAGACGAATTGAGTGAGACCGTTATCGATGACTTCGAGCTTGTCCTCGATCAGACCCTTGAGTTCGTCCAGGCTTTCAGCTGCGCTAACGCCTTGGCGGACTTCCCTGACACCCACACAGATGGTTTCGCTCAGTTGCAGGGCATCAGTCTCAGAGTCGGCGTAGAGCTCGCGCGAGCGCAGCATGACTTGTTCAAATTCCTGCATGCGGCGCACGGTAGCGCGCAGAAAATCTGCGAGGCGATCGAGTTCGGCCTGCATCTCTTCGCGCAGTTTCGCGACCAACTGCGCAAGTCCATTCGTGCACGGGCGAATATCTTCGGCACTGACAATAACTTCCATGCGGCGTCGCAATTCGGCGGCGGCGTCGGCGAGGGTGCGCGATACCGGCATGCGATCAAGCAAATCCATCAGCGCTTGACGTGCGCTTTCGACCGTATGTTTGGTATCAGCAGCGGCCAGCAGATGTTCGGAGATCGCGAGCGATGCCTGCTCCACCTGAGCTAGCAGTTCGACCGTATTGCTCTTGGCCACGATGCGTTTGCGCACCCGCTCGATTTCAAGCAAGAGCACGGGTGGCAATTTCAGATGGTCGACGAAATGGTGAAAGAGATCCGGCTGTTCGCGCACGACAACGGTCGCAGCTGCGCTGGCCACAGCCGTCGGGGCATTGTTCATTGCGGGTTCGAGATTGAGCGAAACGATGGTACTGACGATTTCGTCGATGAGGTGCAGCAACTCGGTATCGCGGCGACCGGTGCGCACCAGCCCGCCCAGTTCCTTCAATTTTCTGTCGAGGTCCGAGCTGCGCCCGTGATAAGCCAAAGCGAGTCGCAGAATCCCGCGTTGCAGACGAGCAATGACTTCTGTCGCAGCGCGATCGGCAACGCCGTCGCGACGCGCTGGAGAGGCATTCGGATTGGTAATGGTGCCGTTCAAGTTCGCGCCCGACATTGCTGTTCCAACGTCTGGTGTGACGTTCGTGCTTGCGTCACATCACACTCGCCTGAAGACGGGCATGACGAGCGCGCAGCACACCTGCCGGTACGGTCTCGGTGCTGGTGAGACTTAAGCAGTCAGGTCGACGCTGTGTTTGCCTGACGGTTCTCGCGCTGCCACCAGCGCGGAATGCTTACCGCTTGTGTTCCTTAGCGGCCAGGTAATCGACCAGCTTTAACAACGTGGCGAAGTCGCCCGCTTCCTGGGCGCTGCTGCGGTATTTGCCATTGACGATGAGCGCGGGCACGCCGGTGATGCCGTATTCGCGAGTCAGGGCGATCGCGCGGCGAGTCTTGGTATCGACATCGAAAGAGTTGTAGGCCTTTTTAAAATCCTCGGCGGAAACACCTTTATCGGCGAAGAATTGCGTGACTTCCTCTTGCGAGCCGAGTTTCCGACCTTCTTTGTGGATGGCGTCGAACATGGGCCCGTTTAGCTTGTCCAGCACGCCGAGTTGCTGGGCCGCGTAAAAGGCGCGCGCATGGACTTCCCAGTTCTGGGCGAATACCGCCGGCACGCGCACAAACTCAATATAGTCGGCTTTGTTCTTCAACCACTCCTGCAGTTGCGGCTCGAAAGCATAACAATGTGGACAGCCGTACCAGAATAATTCCAGCACTTCGACTTTATCAGCCGCCGTCGATGTCGCGACGGCGGGCTTCACTTCCTGGTAGTGCTGACCGACAACGAATTCTTCGGCTGGACTATTTGCCGCAGCCAGCAGTGCCAATAAGGCCGAACAAACGATCTTGTGGAGCTTCATAGTCATCAGATCCCTACGATTGTGCCGCTGAGCATCGCCTTAGTGCAGCGCGGATAAATAGCTGGTCAGATTCTTGATGTCCGCCTCGGACAGACGCTTTGCAATCGTGCGCATCATCTGCTGCGGATCGGTTTGACGCTTGCCGTCACGATAGTTCTGCAGCTGCGCGACGGCGTAATCAGCCTGTTGACCGCGCAGGGCTGGATAGCCGGAGGCCGGGTTGCCGCCGCCGTCAGGACCGTGACAGGCCATGCAGGCCGGGATGCCGCGCTCGGCATCGCCACCGCGAAAGAGTTTCTCACCGGCGGCTGCGGCCTGTGCAGCCGCTGCATTGAGCGGTTTGACGTTCAGGGTCTGGGCGGCGAAGAAGTTGGCGACCTCCAGCATGTCGGCTTCCTCCAGCCCGGCAACCATCGGTGCCATTGACGGATTCTGACGGGTACCGACCTTGAAGGCCTTGAGTTGGGCAACGATGTAGCTTGGGTTCTGGGCAGCGAGATTCGGCCAGATCGGATTGCTGCTGTTACCATCAGCGCCATGGCAGGCGGTACAAACCATCGCCCGGGCTTTGCCATCAGCGTGCGCCGCAGCCGTCACAAATGCCACGCACAGCACGGCCACCGCCAGGAACGCGTTCCTCTTATGCATCTCTTGCTCTCGCTTGCGGGAAATCAGGCGTGATTGTATACGGGAGCAAGGCCGTGATCTGCACCTACGCGTACGGTGATTGGCATGCTGTGGTCACCGGCAAAACGAGACTCAAGATGGACAATGGAATGGAGCGGGCGCGCAAGCTGCTCAAGCAGGCGCAATTCACGCTCAGTGTGCCCGAACCGCGCCTGCTGCCCGCCGATCTGGGTCGCGAGATCGCGTTCGCCGGACGCTCCAACGCAGGCAAATCGAGTGCTCTCAATATGCTTTGCACGCAACGCGGTCTGGCGCGCACCAGCCGTACGCCAGGCCGCACTCAGCACCTGGTGGTGTTCGACCTCGACAGTGAGCGGCGGCTGGTCGATCTTCCCGGCTTCGGTTATGCGAAGGTCGCCAAATCAATGCGCGCTCATTGGGAAGAAGCCTTGCCCGAGTATCTCGAGACGCGCGCCTCGCTGAGTGGGCTCATTCTGCTCATGGACATCCGTCATCCGCTCAAACCGCAGGACGTGGCGGTGCTCGAGTGGTGTACTCACGCCGGCGTACCGGTGCACGTGTTATTGAATAAATGCGACAAGCTTGGCCGCGGGCCGGCCACAGCGGC
>JANMJF010000645.1:0-2006 GCA_031371245.1 Pseudomonadota bacterium
CGCGATGAGCGTCTGGGCGGTCAGAATCAAAGCCGCCACCGACACCGCATTCTGTAACGCAGTGTAGGTAACCTTGACCGGATCCATGACCCCGGCCTTTAGCATATCGACCAGCTCGGCGGTCCGCGCGTTGTAGCCAATGCTGCCCTGTGCGGCCATCACTTTGCCGATGACCTTCTGCGCATCCACACCGCTGTTGTGGGCGATCACCGCCAGCGGCCGGGTCAGCGCCCGCTTGACCACTTCCGCCCCTTCGCGATTGGCACCCGACAGCGAAGCGATCACAGCCTCGACCGCCGGCAGGGTTCTGATCAAGGCGGTGCCGCCGCCCGGCACCACGCCTTCCTGCACCGCCGCACGGGTGGCATTCAACGCATCTTCGATCATCTGCGCACGGCGCTTTTGTTCTACCGGCGTAGCGCCACCGGCATGGATCACCGCAATACCGCCCGACAGCTTGGCCAGACGCTCAGCGAATTTGTCCTGCTCGATCATCACTTCGTTGGCGGCGAGCTGGCGACGCACCTGCTCCATGCGGCCACGGATCTGCTCCGGCGCACCAGCGCCACCAGCAATAACGGTTGCGTTGGCCGACACTTTCACGCGCCGGGCGCGACCGAGATCGGCAAGCGTGGCCTCGCGAAAATGACTGCCGAGTTCTTTAACGAACACTCGACCACCGGTCATGATCGCCATGTCTTCCATCATCGCCTGCCGCCATTTGCCGTATTCGGGCGCATGCACCGCGACGATCTCCGGCCCGCCATGACCATCGAGCAAGGCCGCCACCGCCTGGGTGGAATATTCATCGGCAATCACCAGCAGGGGTCTGCCCGCTTCGTCCGCCAGCTTGCGCAGCACGGCGACGTCGTCGGCGTCGCGCAGGCCATGATTGGTCAGCAGCAGCAGCGCATCTTCTAGATGAGTCTCCATGGTGTCGACGTCATTGACCATGTGATGGGAGACATAACCGCGCTCATAGGACGCGCCTTCCACCACCTCGAGGGTGGTTTCGACCGTCAGACCGATGTCGACGGTGACGATGCCGGTCGCTCCAACAGTGGCCAGCGCCTCGGCGACCAAGCGCCCGGTCAATTCATCATTAGCCGCGATCATCGCCACCGACGACGCGGCGCCGGCAATTTCGCTGAGCGGTGTGGCCGACGCCTTGAGCGCGTCGACCACGGCCGCGACCGCGAGATTCATGCCATTGACCAGATCGAAGGCCGAGATGTCGCCGGTCAGTGACTTGAAACCTTCTTGAATGAGCGCGTTGGCAAGCACCGTCGCCGTGGTCGTGCCGTCACCGGCAACTTCGTTGGTCTTCTTCGAGACTTCGCGCACCACTTGCGCGCCCATGTTCTCAAAACGATTCTCAAGTTCGATTTCAGCGGCGATGCTGACGCCGTCGCGCGAGATCAGCGGCGTTCCGATCGGCACATCGATGATGGCATTACCGCCCTTGGGACCGAGCGTGCATTGCACCGCGCGGGTCAGCAAGTTAACGCCACGACCGAGCGCCGCGCGTGCGTCGGCATCGAAGATCATCATTTTTGCCATAAATCATTGCTCTGCTGCCACGCGCAGGGTCGCGTGGCGTTGAATTCTTGAATTGATTGCAAGCGTGTATGGCCTGCGGCAACGGCACCGAGCGACGGGTCGGCGCAGGCGCGTTAACGCTGTGTGCGTGCAGCTATCCAGTACCGCGCCTAACGGCCGACCACGCAGCCGCGACCGCGCGCGATGGCCGCGACGCGCTATTCTTCGTACTTGCGGGCGTCTTCCATGTTGCCGAACAGCACGACGGTGTTCTCGTCGACCATGACCATGCGGCCGTAATGGGTCGACATCACCACTTCGAAGTCATAGGTCGTAAAACTACGGCCCAGAGATTCGCTCAACTCTTCCATGTCGAAAGTCATCTTGTCTTCGGTATCGAGGCGGATCATGGCCGGGTAGTGCAAGACCTCGATACCGTGCTTGTCGTGCATCACCTCCGCGATGAC
>JANMJF010000652.1:0-3119 GCA_031371245.1 Pseudomonadota bacterium
TCAGCAACTCCGCTGGCGTGCCGGGCGCGCCGGCGCTGACAGTGTTGACCGTGACCTGCGCCAGATCCTCATCGTAGATCCACAACTTGCTGCTGTCGGACACGATGACCTGTTGGTAAGGCTCGCGATAATTCCAGCGAAATCGTCCCGGGCGTTCGATGCTGCAATCGCCCTTGGCGGTTTCCAGCAGCGCGCCGGTTTCGTCGAAACGCTGCTGCGCGAAAGTTGCGCTATAGGAATGCAGATTGTTCAGGTATTCGATGAGCGGGGCGGTGTCGTCGGCGCGCACCGTGATCGCAGTGATGGCGACACCGAACAGCAGCAGAACGCGCAGCGCACGCGCCGGTCGTGCCATGGGCATCAATCCTTGGGCGGCGGTGGCGCCAGCACTTCGCGGCTGCCGTTGGATTGCAGTTCACCGACCACGCCGGCGCGTTCCATTTCCTCGACCATGCGCGCGGCGCGGTTGTAACCGATCTTAAGACGACGCTGGATGCCGGATACCGAAGCGCGGCGCGATTCAGTGACGATGCGCACGGCATGGTCGTAAAGCTCGTCCTGCTCACCGTCGCCACCGAAGTCGCCGCCACCAGCGCTGCTAGCCTCCTCGTAGCCATCCATCGGGCCGTTGAGAATGGCCTCGACATATTCCGGGGCGCCGCTCGCACGCAGACGTTTGACCACCTTGTGCACTTCTTCATCGGAGACGAAAGCACCATGCACACGCTGCGGAATGGCGGTGCCCGGCGGCAAATAGAGCATGTCGCCATGACCCAGTAAGGTCTCGGCACCCTGCTGGTCAAGGATCGTGCGTGAATCAATGCGCGAGGAGACCTGAAACGCGATGCGGGTAGGAATATTAGCCTTGATCAAACCAGTGATGACATCGACCGACGGCCGCTGCGTGGCGAGAATGAGATGAATGCCCGATGCGCGCGCCTTCTGCGCCAGGCGCGCGATCAATTCTTCGACCTTCTTGCCGACCACCATCATCATGTCGGCGAGCTCATCGATGATGACAACGATGTAGGGCAGCTTGCCGAGATCAGGTGCGGGCCCCGCTTGCGGATCGACGACGCGGTAGAGCGGATCACGCAGCGGCGTGCCTTTCTCGATCGCTTCCTCAACCTTGCGGTTGTAGCCGCCGACATTACGCACGCCCAAGGCGGACATCAGTTTGTAGCGGCGCTCCATTTCGGCCACGCACCAACGCAAGGCATTGGAGGCCTCTTTCATGTCGGTCACAACCGGCGCGAGCAGGGCCGGAATGCCTTCGTAAACGGACAACTCCAGCATCTTCGGATCGATCATGATGAGCCGCACATCGCTGGGCGCCGACTTGTACAGCAGGCTCAAGATCATGGCATTCAAAGCCACCGATTTGCCGGCGCCGGTGGTGCCCGCGACCAACAGGTGGGGCATGCGCACGAGATCGACCACCGTCGGTTGACCTGAAATATCCTTGCCGAGTGCCATGGTCAGAGGGGAGGTGCTGCGCTCATAGACCTCGGACTTCAGAATGTCTGACAACGCGACGATTTCCCGTTGTTCGTTCGGAATTTCGAGACCGATGCAGGTCTTGCCGGGGATCACTTCCACCACGCGCACGCTGACCGTCGATAGCGAGCGGGCCAGATCCTTGGCCAGGCCGGTGATGCGGCTGGCCTTGATGCCGGGCGCCGGCTGCAATTCGAAACGCGTGATGACCGGACCGGGATGAACTGCTACCACTTCTACTTCAATGTTGAAGTCGCGCAGCTTCATTTCGACCTGGCGCGACATCGCTTCCAATGCCTCGGGCGAATAGCCACCAGCGCGCACGATCGGCGTGTCGAGCAAACTCAATTCGGGCAGCTCGCCAGGCTCGCGGCGCTCAAACAGCGCTTCCTGACGTTCGCGTTCGACCCGCTGGCTGGGTGGCGACGCAACGATGCGTGGCTCGATACGGGTTGGTGGGCGCTGTTCTATTTTCTCGATTTCCTCTTTGACGGTGGCGACCCGCTCGCGCTTGGCACGCCACCCACGGCTGTAGTCAACGAAATCATCGCGCCGCAACGCGGCCCAGTCCCACCACCGCAAGGCATAGTCGCCCAGCGTGTCCATCAGCCATAACCAGGACATCCCGGTGAACAGCGTAAAGCCGGTCAGGAAAGCCACGATCAACAGCAGGCAACCGCCAGTGATGCCAAAGCCCGCAAACGCGGCCCCCCCCACCACATGACCAAGGATGCCGCCCGAGTCATGCGGTAGCTCAGCGAGCGAGCCGCTCGAGCGCACCCAGAACAGACCACAACCGGTGACAAGGGTGCACACAAATCCGACCACGCGCACACTCATATGGAAATAGTCGGCGAAAAAGTCCTCGGCGCCCTCCCGGTATACAACCCAGGCACTGAACACCACCATGATCGGAAACAAGTAGGCAAATTGGCCGAACAGGTAGAGCGCGACGTCGGCGATCCAGGCGCCTACCAGGCCACCCTGGTTGTGGACGACGGTACTGGTGCCGGTATGGGACCACCCCGGGTCGGCTGGATGGTGCGACCACAGGGCGATCAGAACGAACAGGGAAATTCCGCCCAGGGCGATCAAAGCCGCCTCGCGCAGGCGCTGCACGGCCTGGCGCGTGATGGACAGTGCGAAATCGGATTCTTTGCTGCGGACCGCGTGCGTCATGTCGTTAATATTGTTGATCCGATTGATCGAATAAACGCATGTAATGTAAAGGAAAGCAATGGTATCTCCTAAGCTGCATGAACTCCAGCACGAAAGCTCAGAAAAAGGCGACGATCGTTCCCAGGCGACCCATCTCGCGCCTGTTATCGATCATGGTCTTGGCCATGCTCGTCTATAACGTCCTATGTGCTGGCTGCAGCCGCCTGCCCGCAAGCGGAGTTCGTGCCGGTCGCAGGTGGCCACAACGACGCCTTCATTCAAGGTCGAGCGCCTTATTACCGACACCTTGATCGGTTCATGCGGCACGCAGTGAGCGATTGACCGCCTGCCGCCCATCTGCGAGATTGCCGAGGTCCCGTTCGTCCACTGCCCATGCTCAGCCTGTGAAGATCCAGTTCTTTTCCGATGTCCATCTGGAGTTCGGAGCCACCCCCCTGCCCGTC
>JANMJF010000695.1:0-2622 GCA_031371245.1 Pseudomonadota bacterium
GGCATGCGATTAAGCCTACCAGGTCTGTACCGCGCTAGATTTGAAACTCACCCAGACCGTCGCACCGATCGCGAGCGGCAGTTCAAGGGGTCAGAGATCTTGAAAGAATACGAGTCATGGGACACCTATGAATTTATTGTGTTGAGACGTTCTTGCGAGCTGTTGGAGGGCTCCGATATTTGCGATTCCGGGACATCCACTAAATTGACATTGCCGGCGCCTCTCGACAAGTTTGTCGTGATCCAAGCTTGGCGATTTGTTTTTCGCGTAGCCGCGTATTCATGAGATGACTTGGGGTCAACCATCAATCGACCAAAGCCGTGGCGACGATTCCGGGCGCTGAAAGCGCCTATGTAGATCGGTCCAAGGTTACCGACTATCTTCTGTCTATGACTCATCCCGACGGGCGCAGTAAGGCCGAGTTCCTATCTCGATTTGGATTCACCGTCGAAATAAGTGATGTTCTAATCGCGGCACTACTTGAAATTGCGCGCCGCGACGACATCGTGGAGATCGTCGAATCAAATTTCGGTAAGCGTTATGTTGTGGACGGTTGGTTGCAATCACCTGATGGCACAAGACCAATGATACGAACGGTGTGGATCATCGAGACCGGGCAACTGGCGCCGCGTTTCGTGGCAGCTTACCCGCCTTAGGAGCGACGCTATGACAATAAATGAACACCAACGAGTCGTATTGACAACGGATTTGCCGCTGCAAAGCCTCACTGCCGGAGACGTAGGTACGGTTATTCGTGTTTACGAAGGTGGGGCGGCGTTCGAAGTTGAATTTGTCGCCCTTGATGGCGCGACGGTCGCCGTTGTCACGGTTGAAAAACATCAGGTACGTAAAGCATTGGCGCGCGAAATCACTCATGCACGACAAGTCGCTTAAGGGTTCGTGACAAAACAGGGTCGAAAACGGTGACGAAAAAGGTGACAGATTTATTTTCCATTTAGCCCCGCAAGCAACGGCGGGTTCTATCGCTTGCCAGCAAGGCGTGGAAGTCGGCATCGGCGGTGCACATAGTCTGGTTGTTCATCCTGGCGGACTGGATGATGGCAGTAGCTCGTGCTGAGTCCAATGTCCCGCAAATACACGACCTCCCAACCCGCCACGCGTAGGAGTGGTGCCGTTGAACGAGGCAAACCTTGATCGAGCAGGATGTGGATCAAGCGGCCACAACTAGCAACGTTTCGTCGTCGAGATGCCGGGCGGCGAATTCCAATGACTGGATGATGTCATCGTCTTCCAATTCGGGATACTCAGCCTTGAGTTCGCTTCTGTCTGAATACAAAGCCACAGCCTGGATGACGCGGCGCACGGTAAGCCGCATCCCACGGATGCAGGGCTGCCCGTTCATGATTTCGGGATAGACCGTGATTCGGTCGAATCGGTTCGTCATTGGTCTCCGGCCTCACATCGGTTGCGGCGTGCGGTTTCAAATCTAGACCAGCGAATACCCGCCACCTGGCTCTGCCGAAGTTTTGCCGAAGTCCCCGCATTGGACGGCGTCAATCAGGATGGCTGGATTCCAAGATCGCGCGCTTCGAGGTCCTACCAGGTCTGTACCGCGCTGGATTTGAAACTCACCCAGACCGTCGCACCGATCGCGAGCGGGGCGTCCTGCAGAGCGGCATGACTGACCATGGCCTGCACGCGCTCGGCGGCGTCGACGGTCACCAGCACGCCGTTACCGCGCTCGGCAAGGGCCACCACGCGCCCGGGGAAGCAATTGCGCATGCTTGATGCCAGGCGTGCCGCCGACAACACCACATAGGCCGGGTCGATGGCGATGCGGGTCGCGGCCTGCACCTGTTCGCCGATCTGGATATGCAGCCGGCCGGTATCGAATATATGGCGCGCGGCATCGAGACTGCCGGCATAGACATTGACCAGAGCCGCCGGCCCGAGCTTGCCGTCGGCAATACCGATCACGCGGCTGGCCAGCGCATGAGCACGTAATTCGTCGTGACTGCTGAACACCACGGTCACCGCGCGTGATGCGCCACTCTCGGCGATGAAACTGGCGAATTCCTTGGCCACCTCGGCATCGAGATGGGTGAAGGGTTCGTCGAAGATCAGGACCTCGGGTTCGAACACCAGCACACGCGCCAAGGCGACTTTCTGTGCTTCGCCGCCGGACAGTTGGCGGGCATCGCGTCCGGCGAGATGGGCGAGTCCCAGTCTGTCGAGCATGGGGCCGACCCGTGCGCTGCGCGTGCTGCGTGCCACGCCGCGCAGGCGCAAGCCCAGTTCTACATTGGCGTAGACCGTGCCGCGCAGCAGGTAGGGACTCTGGGGCAGCAAACCCACCCGTCGTCGCAGCGCGACGATACCGTGGGTGGTACCCAGCTCGCCGCCGAAGCGCAACGGGCCGCTGCTCGGTGGCGCCTGCAGGGCCAGCATGCGCAGCAAGGTACTTTTGCCCGCGCCATTGCGTCCGACGATCGCCGTGACGCTACCCGCTTCGATCTTTAAATCGTCGATGCTGAGCACCGGCGGGCCGCCATAACCGAGCGCTACTTGCTGCAATTCCCAGGCGTACGTTTGACTGCTCATCGTCGTGGGCGTGCGAGCATGCCCAGAGCGCCGTTGTCGAACAAGGCCATCGCCTACAAC
>JANMJF010000697.1:0-5709 GCA_031371245.1 Pseudomonadota bacterium
GGCTCATAGCCGCGCGAGCTCGGCTGACCCCAGGCGACACCCGGCCACCAGGCATCGTCAGGGTGGCGGCCGATGATATGGATATGCAGCTGCGGGACGAGGTTGCCGAGAGCGGCGATGTTCAACTTGGTGACGGCGAACCGCGTGCGCACCCAGCGCGAGAGCTGGTTGATCTCGCCCTGTAGTCGCGTCTGCTCGGTGGCGCTCAAATCGCACAACTCGATAACCGTTGTTTGCGGCACGAGAATGAACCATGGCACTTCGGCTTTGTTGACCAGCAGCACCTGGCACAGTGGCAGACGGCCGAGCACATGGCTCTCGGCGCGCAAGGGCGCGGCGAGGCTAAACCCCGGCATGGTTTGTTCGCTCATCGCGCAGTAGCTCAAGCGGCCGACATGCCGCCATCGATGGGATAACTATTGCCGGTGATATAGGCCGCTTCGTCGCTGGCTAGGAACAACGCGAGTTGCGCCACTTCATGGGGCTGGCCGTAGCGACGCAAAGGCACGGCGGCTTCCATCTTCTTTTTGACCAGCGCGGTCGCGCCCGGTGCATAGCCCGCTTCGATGGCTTCGATCATGCGCGTCGCAATCGGCGAAGGATTGATGGTGTTAACACGGATATTGTGCTGCGCGCATTCCAGCGCGGCGGATTTCATCAAGCCCACCACCGCGTGTTTAGACGCGATATAGGCGCCGAGCTTGGGCACGCCACGCAGGCCGCCGAGTGAGGAGGTGATGACGATGCTACCACCGCCACTTTTGGCCATCGCCGGGATAACGTATTTGAGTCCCAAGAAGACGCCACGGACATTGACGGCCATGACCTTGTCGAACACTTCAAGCGGATAGTCGACGATAGTGCCGACCGCGCCTTCGATGCCGGCGTTATTGAAGAACACGTCGAGTCGGCCATGACGGGCGACGGTCGCCTGCACATAGGCTTGGACCTGGGCGGGATCGGTAACATCGGCGGCGACGCCCATGGCACGCTCGGCGCCGATGTCGGCGACCGCACGATCGAGTGCGCCCTGATCGAGATCGACCAGCACCACCTGCGCGCCTTCAGCGGCGAACAATTTGCCCGCCGCGAGGCCGATGCCGCCCGTGCCGCCGGTGATCACGGCGACCTTGTTGTTCAAACGTTGCATGGTTGTCCCTTGGTTACGCTTGCGCTTGGGCGCTGATTAAACCACCGAAGCTGCCAGCGCGGAAACGCGCGCCAGAAGATTGCCGGCCCACGGTCGTGGATTTTTGCCGCTGCAGGCGCACCGCCGGGCACGGTGCGTGTACCATGGCCGCCGTTAATGCCGCTTCCCGTTCGCTACCTCATGACCATCTTCCTTCACTCGCGCCGCGCATGCTGACCCGCGCCCTTGCCGTCCTCAAGGACACCTACGGTTACAGTGCCTTTCGTGGCCATCAGCGCGAGGCGATTAGCTGCGCGCTGGCCGGCCAGGATTGTGTGGTGCTGATGCCGACCGGCGGCGGCAAGTCGCTGTGCTATCAGATCCCGCCGCTAGTGACCGGTGGCTGTGCGCTGGTGGTCTCGCCGCTGATCGCCCTGATGCAGGACCAGGTTGCGGCGCTGGAGCGCTTCGGGGTGTCCGCCGCTTGTCTCAATTCCAGTATGGGCGGGAGCGAGCAGGCGGCCGTCGCGCGGCGGCTGCGCGAGGGCGATCTACGATTGCTCTATGTCGCGCCCGAGCGCGTGCTGCAGCCGCGCACCCTGGAGGCGCTCGCCGGCGCGCGGATTTCATTGATCGCTATCGACGAAGCCCATTGTGTATCGCAGTGGGGCCACGACTTCCGCCAGGATTATCTCGAACTCGGCGCGCTCGCCGAGCATTTCCCCGGCGTGCCGCGCATGGCGCTGACCGCTACTGCCGACGAACGCACCCGCGTCGATATTGCCGCACGCCTCGCGCTCAGCAAGCCTAAATGGTTCGTCGGTGGCTTCGACCGACCGAATATTCGCTACACGGTGCGCGCGCGTGGCAATGCGCGCACGCAACTGGAGGCCTTTCTCGCGCAGTTCCGTGGCCAGGCCGGCATCGTCTACTGCATGACGCGACGCAAGGTCGAGGAAACGGCCGAGGCTTTGTGCGTGGCTGGTTTCAAAGCGCTGCCCTATCACGCCGGCCTTGAGCAGCGCACGCGGGCCGACCACCAGACGCGCTTTCTGCGCGAAGACGGCTTGATCATGGTCGCAACCATCGCCTTCGGCATGGGCATCGACAAGCCGGACGTGCGCTTTGTCGCGCATTTCGATCTACCCAAGAGCGTCGAATCCTATTACCAGGAGACCGGCCGCGCCGGGCGTGATGGCGAACCGGCCGAGGCCTGGATGGTGTACGGATTACAGGACGTCGTGCGGCTGCGGCAGATGGTCGACGAGTCGCCGTCCAATGAAGAACACAAGCGTGTCGAACGGCACAAGCTTGACGCTTTGCTCGGCTGGTGCGAAGCCACTACCTGCCGGCGCCAGCCGCTGCTGGAGTATTTCGGCGAGAACCACACCGAGCCTTGCGGCAATTGTGACAACTGCCTGGAACCGCCGGCCACCTGGGATGCCTCCGAGGATGCGCAGAAGTTATTGTCGTGCGTCTATCGCACCGGCCAGCGTTTCGGCGCGGGCCATGTCATCGACGTGTTGCGCGGTGTCGATAACGAAAAAATGCGCCAGTATCAGCACGCGACACTCAGTACCTTCGGCATCGGCAGTGCGCACAACGTGCAGCACTGGCGATCGGTGTTACGGCAGTTGATGGTGCGCGGGGTGCTGAGCGCCGATGTTGAACGTTACGGCGCGCTCAAGCTCGAGGCTGACGCACGCGCATTGTTGCGCGGCGAGACACGTTTGTTCTTGCGCGAAGACATCGCGCTCACGCGACCGCCGAAACGCAAGGCCGCCACGACGCAAGCGCCGCTGGCGGATGTCGATGAGGAAATATGGGAACGTCTGCGCACTTGTCGTAAACGGCTGGCCGATGAAGACGGTGTGCCACCCTACGTGGTGTTCCACGATCGTACGCTACGTGAAATGGCGAGCCGTCGGCCCGGCACGTTGAGCGCGATGCTGACCATTACCGGCGTCGGCCAGGCCAAGCTGGAACGCTACGGCGCCGAATTTCTCGCCGTGCTGAACGAAGATCCTTTGTGATGGTTCACGGCGTGGCACGCGCCGCTTGCGGCGCCGGCGCGGAATCACCGGCTGTTTCGGCAGCGTCAGCCTTGTCGCTGTCTTCGGTGCTCGCCGGCGTGACACCGGCTTTGCGCGCCAGCTCGCGCAGCGCACGTGCTTCGTCGCCGGAGTGGGCGATGGCCAGTTGCCACACCCCCTCCGCCCAATCGCGCTTCATACGCCGCGCACCCTTGCGACACAAGGACGTGATCTGCATGCCGCGCACGTTCAGGTCGTTGATCTCGGCTGCCGCGACTTTCTTGAAACGGGTTACTGCCTTCTGCTCAAGTTTGGTCCCCTCGTCGAGCAGCAGCCGTTGCAGATCGAGCGGCAGGCTCTGCCAGGTTTCGAGATTCA
Source organism: Pseudomonadota bacterium (assembly GCA_031371245.1). GTDB lineage: Bacteria > Pseudomonadota > Gammaproteobacteria > JADJYF01. The sequence goes on from JANMJF010000697.1 coordinate 3,541, forward strand.
TGAGCAGCAGATGGCTGGCGACGCCGAACGTCGGCCGCAGTAGATAGCGATTGACCTCGTACCATTTGAACTCCAGGGTGCCGATGCTGGACCAGGCAACACCATCGAGGGTTTTTTTGCCGAGCGCATCGTGTATCGCACCGATCGGCAGCGACACCGTTCGCGCACCCAGACCGTCCAGCAGTCGCCCATAGCTCGGCGCGGCGCGAATAGTGCGCCCGTTCAGCGTGCAACTCTGGGTCACGGGCTCGCGCAGGAAAACTTGATAGCCGGACGAGGCTACCGGTATCGCCAGCAGTTTGAGACCGTGCTTCTGGTAGGCCCGATCGACTGCGTCCCACAGACCGCTGCTGCGCAGCGTATCGGGATCGGTAGCGATAGCATCGAGCGCGATGCCGATGCCGGTGGTATCGAGATGAAAGCTGCCGTGGGTGAAGAGCAGATCGAAGATACCGAGCGAGACCGGCAGCAATTGTTCGAAGGCGGGAATGCTGTCAGGACCAGTCAGCGCTAAGGTGACTTCGCCGCCCGAGGCTTGGTCGACCCTGTGCGCAAAACGTTCGGCCATCTCCGTTACGCCGGGATAGGTCTCGCTCCAGGCCATCAGCATGCGCAGTTCGAGCGCATGAGCGCTGGCTGGGCAGGTCAGCAGCACGAGCAGCGCGATCGAGCAGCGCGCCGCTGCGCGCGCAAGGGTGCATCGACGGAGCTTGTGTTGACTGTCGGCCATGTCACGTCATCATATGCCGGCAGACCGGCTATCGGGCACCCAGTGCAGCTGTCTCGGCTTTCGCCAATACCACAAGATCTCAGGGGAGCATGCATGAATTTCCGACTTGCCTATTGGATCATGCAGCGCCGTGGCGTGGTCGGTATCGCCTTTATTCTCATCACGCTGGCCTTCATGGCTGGTTTCCCGCGGGTCCAAATCAGGACGGTCTTCAACGATCTCCTGCCGCGTGACGATCCGTTTGTGCAGATCTATTTCGCCCATCGGAATTTCGGCAATCCGATGACCATGGCCATCATGATCAAGCGCAAGGATGGCGGCGATATCTACAATCCGCAGACATTGGCAAAAGTGTGGAAGATGACGCGCGATATCGATCTCGCGCCAGGCGTCGACCACGACCAGATCATCTCCATTTCGACCGAGAAGCTGCGCTACGCCGAAGCCACCAGCCACGGCATCGACAGCATGCCTCTGATGGACGACCATGCGCCGGCCACGCCGGCCGAAATGCAGGAGTTCAAGCGCCGGGTCGCGGTTTCGATCAACGCCCAGGCGTTCTTCATCTCGCGCGACGAGACCGCCACCCTCATCAACGCCGGTTTTCTCGACACCCTCGACTACGGCAAGTCCTTCGCCTATGCCCAGGACCTGATCGAAAAGGCCCGTGACGCCCAACACGATGTCTACCTGGTCGGCCAGCCGGTGTTGACCGGCTGGGTCTATAAGCTGCAGAAGCAGACCTATGGCATCTTCGCCGTCACGGTCAGCGCACTCATGATTGCGCTGGTGTTCTACATGCGCAATATCGCTGGTGTGGTCACGCCCATAGTGTGCGCGGCAGTGGCGGGCCTGTGGGGCTTCGGCTTCATCGGCTGGTTGGGGCGGCCTATCGAGCCGCTGCTCATGATTGTGCCGCTGTTGCTGGTGGCGCGCTCGTTCTCCCACTGCGTGCAGTACACCGAACGCTATTACGAAGTGCTGATGCATCTGAAAGACCGGGTCAAGGCCGCCGAGATCACCATGGGCATCATGATGGCGCCGTCCATTCTCGGTGTGTTGACCGACGTGTGTGGCATCATCTTCATCGCCATCGCGCCGATCAAGACCATGACCAACCATGCCATCTTCTGTGGCATGTGGGCCTTATGGATCATTCCGACCGGCATTTTTCTGTGCTCGATACTGCTGTCCTATCTGCCCGTGCCGCGCAATATGGGCCAGATCATCGGTGGTAAACATCAGGAATCCGGCATCCATCTGCTGCAGGACCGTTTGCTGAACCGTATTTCGCGTTTGACCTTTGGTCGGCAGGCCAACTGGACGGCGCTGGTCGTGGTGCTGATCAGCGCCTACGCGTTCTACCTCAATTCGCTGGTCAAGATTGGCAACCCGGTGGAGGGCAGTAATCTGCTGTGGCATGACTCGGAATTCAATAC
>JANMJF010000715.1:0-3043 GCA_031371245.1 Pseudomonadota bacterium
CGCTCAGGTCGGTTAGGTAGATTGCGCACCTCGTTGCCGAGGTGGCGGAATTGGTAGACGCGCTGGTTTCAGGTATCAGTGGGGGAAACCCCGTGGAGGTTCAAGTCCTCTTCTCGGCACCAACGACAAGTATCTTCTCACACCCGTCGTATTCGCCCTAGAACCCTGCTTCAATCGAACCGCACAGCACACGGTTGCCTAGCAGCCTTTTAGCGATCTCAATTGCGCGTGCACGGCAATCACCCACGCAGTCGCGGGTGATCGCTCATCCTCGCGTGTGTCAGCCCTGACCGGTCTGCGTCGCCCACAATGCCTGGGCCTGCTGCCAACCGACCACCGCGCGCGAACTGCCATCGGCATGGATGAACTGCAGCGGCCCCAGGAAAGTCATATAGAACTCGCTGGGCTCAGGAAAATAGGTTTTGTCGTGGCGGGCATTACAGGACTCGTAGCCGTAGCCCAGCGCAAGCGCCGTCGCACCGCCTTCATCGTTGCCACCACGTACTTCCATCTTGCCCTTGGTCAGCAGGTATTCGCCGGGACCAATATGCACATGGCTGGCAAACGACGACCCGGTCGGGCCATCGAAAATCGCGGTCCAGGCACCGACCTCGGGGGATACGTGCAGCAGCTTCCAGCGGATGCCGCCTTCGGAGAACGCGGCCGGGAACGGCTGCCATTCAAGGTTCTGGATCTGAACGTACTCTTGCGCAACTTGCGGTTTCATCTTGCTGCCCCTGTGAGTGAGGGCGCGAGTATAGATCGACCCACCCTAAGCACGACAGACACCGTCGCCGTGGTTTCGCCACCGCCACGCATTGGCTACCATGCGGCCGTCTCGTAGCGCGCGTCAGGAATCACCATGGCTTTATCCGGCTCCGGCAGCCTGACCGTCGCCCCTGTCACCGACAAGCAAACGTTGAACGACTTCGTGAACCTGCCTTGGACAGTGTTCGCCACAGACCGTCAGTGGGTGCCACCCCTCAAGTTGGAACGCAAAGATGCACTGGCCGCCAAACATCCGGTGTTCAAGCATCTACAGTGGCAGGGTTTCGTCGCCTATCGCGACGGCCACGCAGTAGGCCGTATCTCGGCCCAGATCGACCGCCTGCACCAGGAACGCTACGCCGATCACACCGGTTTCTTCGGCTTTATTGATGCACTCGACGACAACGCCGTGTTCGACGCACTGTTCGCGCAGGCGGAAGATTGGCTGCGTAGGCGCGGCATGCAACGCGCACGTGGCCCCTTCAGTCTCAATATCAACCAGGAGGTGGGGCTGCTAGTCGAGGGCTTCGACACCCCACCGTATTTCATGATGGGCCATGGCCGACCCTATTACGGCGCGCAGGTCGAGCGCTGCGGCTACGCTAAGGCGGTCGATGTACTGGCCTATCTGATCAGCGCGCAGTTCCGTCCACCGCCGGTGATGGCGGCTTTGTTCGAACGTCTGCGTCGTCGCGTGACGATCCGCCCACTCGATGCCAAGCGCAAGGATGCCGATCTCGATGTAGTGTGCGATATCTTCAACGATGCCTGGGCCGAGAACTGGGGCTTCGTGCCGTTCACCCACGACGAGTTTCGTACCATCGGCCACGAAATGCTGATGTTGATCCCAGCGGATTTTATTCAAATCGCCGAGATGGATGGCGAGGCCGTGGCCTTCATCGTGCTGCTGCCCAACCTCAACGAGGCCATCGCCGATCTGAATGGCGAACTGTTGCCCTTAGGCTGGGCGAAACTCATCAAGCGACTCAAGTTCGGCTATCCCCGCACCGCGCGCATTCCTTTGATGGGCGTGCGCAGCAAATTTCATCACACGCGCTTCGGGCCCGGACTCGCGCTGTCGGTAGTCGAAGCCTTGCGCGAACCCGGCCTACGCAAAGGCATCCAGGAAGTCGAGATGTCGTGGATCCTTGAGAGCAACGAGGCGATGAAGAACATTATCGACATCCTCGGCGGACGGCTATCCAAGCGTTACCGGCTGTACGAGAAAGCACTGGGGTGAGCAACGCTGCGCGCAACGATGCGCAGTCCTGGCTGCCACGCGCCGGCGCCAAGGATCCGAGCCTGCCATGGCCGGCAATTGTGCTGGCCGGTGAACGCGCCGGCGGCAATGCGCTGGCCCGTGCTCGGCACCTGCCCGCCAGTGTGCTGGTAGAAGTCGCCGGCAAAGCCTGCATCGCGCGGGTCATCACCACTCTGCGCGCCAGCCACAGTATCGATGGCGGTCTGCTGGTCGGCCCGACGGCCGACATCGTGCATGACAACGACGTGCTGCGCGAATTGCTGGCGATGGGCGATTTCCGCTGGCTGGAACCAATGCGCGGGCCGTCGGCCAGCGCGCTGCGCGCCAGCGCGGCGCTCGGCCGCTATCCGGTGCTGCTGACGGCCGGCGACCATGCTTTGCTGGAATCCGGCACGCTTGACCGATTCTGCACAGCCGCCGCCGCCAGTGGCGCTGATTTCGTCGTCGGTCTGGTGCCCCACGCCCTGGTCCACGGGCGCTTCCCGCAGTCCAAACGCACTGTGCTGCGCTTTAGCGACGGTGCCTGGTGCGGCGCCAATCTGTTTGTGCTGCGCACCCATGCCGGGCGTCATGCGCTGGAGTTATGGCAGGCACTGGAAGCCGATCGCAAACGACCTTGGCGCATGGCGAGCCGTCTCGGTGTGGGCTTCCTGTGGGCTTATTTGACGCGTCAGTTAAGTCTGTCTGCCGCATTGACCGAGCTGTCGGATCGCACCCGCTGTCGCATTGCCTATGTCGCAGTGGAAAGCGCGCGCGCGGCGGTCGATGTCGATTCGCATGCAGATCTGTTGCTCGCTGAAGAGGTATTGCGCGATGAATGACAGCGGCGCGCCGGCGGCCCAGCACAAGCGCTGGCAGCGGGCCGTGGTGCACCGGCTGGGCAAGGCGTTTCTGCGCGCCATCACCGATTTTCAGGGTCGCCATTCATTGATCCCGTCAAGCCCGGTGCTGCCCAACGACACCTTTGACTGGTTGCCGCGGCTGGCAGCCGGCACCGACAAGATCCGCCGCGAG
>JANMJF010000088.1:0-2740 GCA_031371245.1 Pseudomonadota bacterium
CCACATGACCATACTGGCCGCGGCCACCGCTCTGACGCACAAACTTGCCCTCGGCATTCTCAACCGTCGCTTTGATCGTCTCGCGATAAGCGACCTGCGGCTTGCCAACATTCGCATCGACCTTGAATTCACGGCGCATGCGCTCGACGATGATTTCAAGGTGCAGCTCACCCATGCCCGAAATAATGATCTGGCCCGATTCCTCGTCGGTCGCAACACGGAATGAAGGATCCTCGGCGGCAAGTTTCTGCAGGGCGACGCCCATCTTTTCTTGATCGGCCTTGGTCTTGGGCTCAACCGCGACCGCGATGACCGGGTCCGGGAACTCCATGCGCTCCAGCGTGATGATGCGATTTGCATCGCATAGCGTGTCACCGGTAGTGACATCCTTGAGGCCAACGGCAGCAGCGATGTCGCCTGCACAAACGGCTTTAATCTCTTCGCGACTATTGGCATGCATCTGCAGGATGCGGCCGAAGCGCTCTTTCTTGCCCTTAATCGGGTTGTAAATCGTGTCGCCCGATTTCACCACGCCAGAGTAAACGCGGAAGAAAGACAGGGTGCCGACAAAGGGATCGGTCGCGATCTTGAATGCCAGCGCGGCAAACGGTGCATCGTCTGACGCGGCGCGGGTATCTTCGCTGATACCGTCTTCGCCGAGTCCCCTGACGGCGGGCACATCGACCGGCGCGGGCAGATAGTCGACGACGGCGTCGAGCAGCGCCTGTACGCCCTTATTCTTGAACGCCGAACCACATAACACCGGGACAATTTCGTTATTCAGCGTGCGGCGACGCAGCCCGGACTTAATCTCTTCGATGCTGAGCGCCTGGCCGTCGAGATATTTTTCGGTCAGTTCCTCTGACGCCTCAGCAGCGGCCTCGATCAGCTCGTCGCGCAGTTTCTTGCAAGTCGCAAGCTGGGCAACGCCGATTTCGCGCTCTTCAAAGCGCATGCCGAGCGTCGCTTCATCCCAATAGATGGCCTTCATCTTGAGCAGGTCGATGATGCCCTCGAAGCCGTCTTCGGCACCGATCGGGAACTGCACCGCCACCGGGTTACCACCCAGGCGCGTGCGGATCTGTGCAACCACACGCAGGAAGTCAGCCCCGGCGCGATCCATCTTGTTGACGAAGGCCAGACGCGGAACGCCGTATTTATTGGCCTGACGCCACACGGTCTCGGACTGTGGCTCAACACCACCGACCGCGCAGAACACACCAACCGCTCCGTCCAGAACGCGCAACGAGCGCTCCACTTCGATGGTGAAATCAACGTGCCCCGGGGTGTCGATAATATTGATACGGTGCTGCGGAAACTGCTTATCCATGCCTTCCCAGAAACAGGTCGTGGCGGCGGATGTAATGGTGATGCCACGCTCCTGCTCTTGTTCCATCCAATCCATGACAGCGGCACCGTCATGCACTTCACCGATCTTGTGCGATACCCCGGTGTAATAAAGCACACGCTCGGTGGTGGTGGTCTTGCCCGCGTCGATGTGCGCCATGATCCCGATATTTCGGTAGCGTTCGATGGGTGTATTGCGAGCCACGGTATATTTCTCGAAGTGTTCCGGGGCTTACCAGCGGTAGTGTGAAAACGCGCGGTTGGCTTCGGCCATCTTGTGCGTGTCTTCGCGCTTCTTCACGGCCGTGCCGCGATTGTCATAGGCCTCGACCATTTCATTGGCGAGGCGCTGACCCATGGATTTTTCGCTGCGCTTGCGCGCGGCGTCGACCAGCCAGCGCATCGCAAGTGCAACACGACGATTCGGGCGCACTTCGACGGGCACCTGATAGGTCGCACCACCGACGCGGCGGGACTTGACCTCAACTTTCGGCTCGACATTCTCAAGCGCCTGCTTGAAGACGTCGATCGCCTGACCTTTGCCGCGATGTTCCACTTCGGATAGCGCGCCATAGACGATCTTCTCGGCGACGGCCTTTTTGCCGCGCGACATGACCATGTTAATGAACTTGGCCACTGTGCGATCGCCGTATTTCGGATCTGGCAGGATTTCGCGTTTTGAAGCAACGTGACGTCGAGACATCGGTATTCGCCTTAGGACTTAGCGGTTCGTCGGGGTTAGGCTTTCGGACGCTTCGCGCCGTACTTGGAACGCCCTTGACGGCGTGCAGTGACGCCGGAGGTATCTAGTGTGCCGCGCACCGTGTGGTAGCGGACACCCGGCAGGTCTTTGACACGACCGCCGCGAATCAGAATTACCGAATGCTCCTGGAGGTTGTGCCCCTCGCCACCGATATACGTGGTGACTTCCTGACCATTGGTCAGACGGACACGGGCCACTTTGCGCAGCGCCGAGTTGGGCTTCTTCGGTGTGGTGGTGTAAACACGCGTGCACACACCCCGCTTCTGCGGACAGGCCTCAAGGGCCGGAACGTTGCTTTTTTTGGCTTGACGCCGGCGCGGTTTGCGCACTAATTGATTAATTGTCGCCATGACCCTTAAGCGCTCTTCGGTAGTTCCGATTGTTAAACAGCTGTGCTTTCATCGTCGTCGGTCCACCCTGGCGAGTCGAAATCGCCTGGGTCTGCCCCACCGAGGGTGGGTCACGTTTGGTTCGTAAAACGCCGGAGGAAAAACACGACAGGCGGGATTACTCCGGCCTGTCGTAGAAGCGGGATTATAAGGATGCCGCTTCACCTATGTCAACGCTTACCCACGCACTTTTTGTTGTGGCCTCAGTGTCCGCAACGCTTTCCACTTCCCGTAGTTCGGC
>JANMJF010000745.1:0-9176 GCA_031371245.1 Pseudomonadota bacterium
GTGCCGCTCGGTCCGCTCATGATCTGGGTGATGGGGCTCGAGGAAGCCAAGTCGCGTGAACCGACGGATGCTGAAATGGCGGAGATGTGCCGCTTGATCAATGTCGGTATGGACGCGGGCGCACCGGGCTGGTCGGTACAGAAATTGGGTGATGGATTCACCTCGGTGCAGCGTGACTACGATGGCACGCCGATGGTCACCGATATGATGAGCAATGAAACCTGCCTGAAGTTCGCCGAAGTGCTGAAGAAGCGCGGCAACGGCCATATCCAGATCACCCAGGCGCGAGAAGATATCTACGAGGATCTGGTGTTCGTCGAGAAGCTCGCCGAAGTGTCGGGCTGCCCGGTACTGTTCAACGTGGTGTCGGCCAACAACTACCATCCGCGTCAGAGCAAGCGTCTGCTGGCATGGGCCGAGAAGGCCCAGGCCAAGGGCAATCAAGTCTGGTTGCAGGCGGTCAGTGTCGGCAACGAGCAGACCTATACCTTCGAAGACTTCAATCTACTCGACGGCCAGGACGACTGGCGCAATGTCACGCTCGGCGACGTGGCGACGCGCAAAGCGAAGATGCAGGATCCCCAGATCCGCGCGAATCTGCGCGAAGACTACGATCATGGCCGCATGCCGGTCGTGACCGGCCCGATCAAGCTCTTTGTCGTTCACCGCACCGTCAAGCCCGCGAATAAGAAGTGGGAAGGGTTGACGCTCGAGCAAATCGGTCAGGCCCAGGGCCGTCATCCGATCGACTGCCTGCTCGACATCGTGGTCGATGAGAATCTGCAGACCGAGATCTTCACGCCGCCGTTCAATACCGATTTGGAGTTGAACCGTGAGATCTTCACTAGCGAGTACACCGTGCCCGGCGTGTCCGACGGTGGTGCCCACACCAAGTTCGTGACCATCGGTCGTTACACCACCGAATTCATCACCGACTTCGTGCGCGAGAAGAACATCCTCAGTCTCGAAGAGGCCCACTACAAACTGTCGTGCCTGCCGGCCAAGATGGCGGGCTTTCTCGATCGCGGCACGCTCACCGAAGGACGCCCAGCCGACATCGTCATCTACGATTACGATGCCTTGCGCGCCACGCCGTCGGAAATCGTCCACGACTTCCCGGGTGGCGAATGGCGCCGCGTGCAGAAGGCCGAGGGCTACCGTCACATCATGGTCAACGGTGAAGTCACTTTCCGCGACGGCGAATGCACGGGCGCAACACCCGGCAAGCTGCTGCGTCACGGTCAGGCTTGAGGCGCGGAGAGGTCTGGGACAGGCGGCGCCGCTAAGGCGCCGCAGTTGGGGAGAGGGGGGAGCGTGTTTCGGCACGTCCTCTGCCCGACACACTATTCGATCCAAGGGCTGGGGCGACGCCAGCCGCTAGGCGATGTAGCGCGCGTATTCGTCGAGCGCCTTCAACACCACATTTTCGTTTCCGATCGGCAGACGCAAGATGGCACGCTTGGCGCCGGTGCCGCGTGCTTTAGTGATCGTCGCAGCCGATTGAATTTCGTCGTTCAGAAAGAACAGTGAGACTTCGAGTCGATCTGGGTCGCGGCCCAGCGCGCGCATCTGCTGGTGCACATCGGCGATATTGGCGGCCGTCTCGTCGACATCGAAAGCGAGCGGCAGCCAGCCATCGCCGTGGCGCGCGACCTGGGTGCGGCCAAAGGGCGTGTTCAGCGTGCCCAAAACTACCGGTGGCCCCTCCGGCCGCAGCGGTTTGGGATATTGCCAGCTCGCGGCGAACTGCACGAATTCGCCGGTAAAACTTGCTCGTTCCTGCGACCACAGTGCGCGTACCGCAGCCAGGCGTTCACGCAATTCCCGCCAGCGCGTTTCAAACGCAACACCGTGATGTCCCATCTCGGCGATGTTCCAGCCCGCACCGATGCCAAAAATGAAGCGCCCGTCGCTCAGGCGATCGAGCGTCGCGACGTGTTTGGCGATGTTAATGGGATGGTATTGATTGAGTAGGCACACGCAGGTGCCGAGACGGATGCGCGTAGTCACCGCTGCGGCTGCCGCCAATGTCGTAAACGGGTCGGACATATGGCGATATTCTTCGGGCAGGAAGAACAAGTTGCCGCCCGCCATCGGCATGCCGGTAGTGGGTTCGGCGGGCTCGCCAGGCAGGGGTACCGGAATATGGGTGTGCTCCGGCACCCACAGCGATTCAAAGCCACGCGCTTCGGCGGCGCGCGCCAGGTGATCGGCGCGCATTGAATATTCGGTATTGAATGAGAACACGCCGATGTCCATCGTTGCTCCTACTTGCGGCCAAGTCTCTCTCGCCAGTGTAACCAACTCGCTGACGCAAGGGCGCGCGCCGAACTGCGACGCCTAAAGGCGCGTTGAATTGAAGTTGCGCCGGTGGTCAAATCCAAGCTCGTCCCGGCCGACCATTGTGTCGGCCAAATCAGTCGACAAACAGGAGTCTGCCGGTGCAAGCCTCGTCCGAGCGCCCCGTTATTATCGAAGTCGCTTTGAACGGCTCGCGACGCAAGGCTAGCAATCCCCATGTGCCGGTTTCGGTCGCGGAACTCACCAGCGACGCACTGGCCTGCTTGAGGACCGGCGCCCAGATAGTCCATCAGCACGACGACCTTGGTCGCCCAGGCGAACTCGGTGGCGCGACCCCCGCGCAGATGGCAGCCAAGGCGGCCGAGTTCTATCGCGCCCTCTACGACGTGGTGCCGGACGCGCTGGCTTACCCAACCAGTAACTGGCCGGGCGATATCGAGGCCCGTTGGAGTCATCAGACGCTGCTGGCCCAAGCTGGCTTGTTGCGCATGGCCTATGTCGATCCGGGCTCGTTGAACATCGGTGCCTTTGGCGACGATGGACGCCCACAGGTCGCAGGCAGCTTGCTCTATACCCATAGCTACGCCGACATTGCCTGGATGATGGCGCAATGCCAGACGCTTGGTCTGGCGCCCAATATGGCCATCTTCGAGCCCGGCTTCCTGCGCGTCGTACGCGGCTACGAAGCGGCCGGCGCACTGCCACGCGGGGCCTTCGTCAAACTTTATTTCAGCGAGCGTCTTGCTTTCGGCTTGCCGCCAACACGCATTGCCCTCGATGCCTATCGGTCCTTGCTCGAAGGGTCTTGCCTGCCGTGGGCAGTGGCGGTGCTGGGTGGCGACGTGCTTGCGTCCGGCATGGCGCGCTGGGCGCTCGAAGCCGGCGGTCATTTGCGCGTGGGGTTGGAGGATTATGCCGGTGAAGGGCAACCTCGCAACGTCGAGTTGCTGGAAGCGGCAGTACGTTTGTGCCGGGAGGTCGGGCGTCCCCTCGCGACGCGTACCCAGACCGCGCAAATGCTCGGTCTGAATTGAACGCCGGACGCGTGGCTCGTGACATCAAGTTGCGCAGTGTGCTTGGACGAATAGGTTGAACCTGCCATTTCATCGAGCGATTGGGCGTCGATCCAGCACCCGGTAGCTGATTGCTTCGGCGACATGTTCTTCGCCGATGGTGTCGGCACCGGCCATATCCGCGATCGTCAATGCCAGTTTCAGGACCTTGTGATAGCCACGTGCACTGAGGCCAAGGCGGTCGAGCGCGTGGGCCAGTAAGTGCCGCGCGTTCGGCGCGATCGCGCAACGGCGGGCAAGCTCGGCGCTGCATAGTTCTCCATTTAACTTCTCTTGGCGTTCGACCTGCAGCCCACGCATTTGCCGCACCCGTGCACTGACGGTGGCGCTGTTCTGCTCTGCACGTCGGTGCACCGAAACCAGTTCTGCGGTTTGACGGGGCACCTCGACGTGCAGATCTATCCGCTCGGAGAGTGGGCCGGAGATACGGGCACGGTAGGTTGTGATGCGCTCAGGGCTACAGATACATTGGTTCCTGCCGTCGCCGTGGAAGCCGCAAGGGCAGGGGTTCATCGCCGCGATCAGCAGGAAGCTGGCTGGATAACGCACCGAACGAGCGGCACGCGCGACGGTGATATGTCCAGATTCCAAGGGCTCGCGCAGCGCCTCCAAAGCGCGACGCTCGAATTCTGGCAGTTCATCCATGAACAATACACCCAGGTGGGCCAGCGAAATCTCTCCGGGCCGTGGCCCCCGACCACCCCCGACCAGCGCGACAGCGGAGGCCGAATGATGGGGGGCGCGATAGGGCGGTGAGCGCCAATCAGCGAGCCGTGAAGGCTGGCCCGCGACCGAATGAATGGCAGCGACACTCAGCGCCTGTTCCTCACTGAGCGGCGGTAACAAGCCGGGCAGGCGCGTCGCGAGCATGGTCTTGCCGGTGCCTGGTGGACCGATCAGCAAAAGGTTATGAGCGCCGCTGGCGGCGATTTCGAGAGCGCGCCGCGCGCGGGGCTGGCCGACGACGTCAGCCAGGTCCGGCAGCTGCGATCGCTGGCTTTCACGCTTAGGCATCGGGTGTCTGGGCAGATGGGCCTGATTCTGCAGGTGCAGACAGACTTCGCGCAGAGACTGTGCGGCGTGCACTTCGGCGTCGGCGATGAGCGCAGCCTCATCCGCATCGGCGTCTGCGACGAACAGTGCGTGTTTGGCAGTACGCGCGGCAAGGGCCGCCGCCAAAGTCATGCCGACTGCGCGCAGGGTGCCGTCGAGCGCCAGTTCGGCGACAAACTCGGTCTGCGCCAGCGCTTGCAGGGGAATTTGATGAGAGGCGGCGAGAATACCGATCGCAATAGCCAGATCGAAGCGGGTGCCTTCCTTGGGAATGCCGCCGGGGGCGAGATTAACGGTGATGCGTCGTTGTGGAAAATCGAAGCCCGAATTGAGCAAGGCTGAGCGCACCCGCTCGCGGCTTTCGCGGACCGCCGTTTCCGGTAGACCGACAATGGTGAAGGACGGTAGTCCGTTGGAGAGATGGGTTTCGACGCAGATGCCGAGGGCGTCCATGCCGTCCTGGCTGCGACTCAGAGCGATGGCGAGTGACATGCGGTCCCTGCATATTTGGCCCCGCATCCTGCGCGGCGTTTGAAAAACGTCTACTGCGCTGACAGTCTAGCGAAGCCGGCTAGGGTTCGTCGAAATATTTTCCGCTGCCGAACTCAATCTCGAGGTGTAACGGCCTCAAGCTCGGTCAATTGTTTTTCGAGGCGGTCCAGCTTTTCGCGGGTGCGTCGCAGCAGCGTGCTTTGAGCGTCGAACTCTTCGCGCGTGACCAAATCCATGCGTATCAGGCTGGCCTCCAGCAGCGCTTTGACGTTAGTCTTGAACTCGCCCCGCAGCGCGCCCAGGTCCGCCGGCAACAGCGCGCCGATGCGCTCGGTAATGTTCTCTATCGTTTTCAAGTCGATCACTGTTTATATCCTCGTGAGCCGGGCAAGGGTAATGCTCGCACCGGCCCGCCGCCAGCCCGATTTTCGCACCGCTATGGTGCGAACCTTGTGCATCGGCCTCGTCACGGTGCGGAGAGTCTGCGATACTCATCAATCTTTCTAAGACTATTCTTTACAAATGTCTTGTAACTATCAAATTTTAAATTATTATTTAATCCATGGCATGCATGGTGCATATCCATGGCCAACTGTAACCGGCGAAGTGGTAAAGCTACACCGGAAGCGATCAATCTTTGAATGTCTAGAGGAGATGGAAGTGATGCGTAAATTGAGTGTAATTGGCGCGGCCGTCGCGCTCGCAAGCGTGTCGATGGGCGCGATCGCCGAGGGTGAAGCCGAATCGCCCCACGTGTTCTCCGCCAATGTCGCACTGACCACGGACTATATGTTCCGCGGCATTACCCAGACGAGCGATGGCCCGGCCATCCAGGGTGGATTCGATTATCAGTACAAACCGGTCGGTGCTTATGCCGGTGTCTGGGCGTCCAACGTTGAGCTGGCGGCAAACGGCACGCCGGCCAAGGCGGTTAACAACCGAGCTTCGCTTGAACTCGACCTTTACGGCGGCATCGCCGGTGCCTTGGCTAATGGTATTGGCTGGGATGTGGGCGGTATCTTCTACGCCTACCCCGGCAATAACGAAGACGGAAAAATCGTCGATAAGAACACTGGCTTAGCGGTAATTACCGGCAAATACGACTACGCAGAAGCCTATTTTAAGACCAATTATGCCTTCACCGGCGTTCCCTACAGCCCGACAGTCAAGGGCGGTGTATACGTTTCGCCTGATTATTTCGGCGAAGACGGCACCGGCGTTTATGGTGTCGGCACTTTCGGCGTCACCGTTCCCTACGACATCGGTCTGGCCGTGACGGTCGGCTACCTGACGGTCGCGGGCGATAAGACTATTCCCGACGGCTACGACTATGTCCATTATTCGGTAGGACTCAGCAAAGCGCTTGGCAAGCTGAACTTCAACCTGTCGTGGAACGATGCCGACAACGGCTGCACCGCGATCACCGGCAAGGATGGCCTGTGCAACGGTGTGGTATTCGCTGTATCGAGCGTCTGGTAAGACTGCGGACATGCTCGCAGGCGGCACCAGCCGTAAGCTTTGTGCGAGTTATGAGTTAGATACGATCGAACCTGCCTGCGGCCGCTACACGGCCGCAGGCTCCGGCCACCGACAGGGCACGAGGAATGCTTCAATGAAACTGGTCACTGCGATCATCAAACCGTTCAAACTCGACGATGCTCGCGAAGCCTTGTCGGAAATCGGCATCCAGGGGTTGACGGTGACCGAGGTCAAGGGCTTCGGACGCCAGAAGGGCCACACCGAACTGTATCGCGGCGCCGAATACGTCGTTGATTTCCTCCCCAAATCCAAGCTCGAAGTCGCAATCTCCGACGATCAGGTCGATGCGGTCATCGAAGCCATCAAGAAGGCGACCGGCACCGGCAAGATCGGCGACGGTAAGATTTTCGTGACCGAACTGCTCGAAGTGGTGCGCATCCGCACCGGTGAGACCGGCACGGAAGCTCTCTGAGACGGTGCCACCCAGGCACTCTCGGCCGCCCTACAATGGGCGCTTGATTTCAAACACGGGCTGCCGTGACCGCTGCTGCGAAGGCAGGGCGGGCCGCCGATCTGAACTGCACTGACGAACCTCTCTGCGTGCGTGGAACTTGGGCAGGTCCGCGCTGGTGTATTCTTTGCGCGCGATTTCCGTGAAGCTTTCGCGAGTCGAGGCGTAACCGCGACGCGCCTCGCGTCACGTGCTCGCTGCACAGAGTCTCACAACTAGCGCCGGTCGAATTCTCGGCTGCCGTGAGCGATGAATAACAAAACGAAATTGGGGAGATTTTCCATGTCGCGCATTCTGCTCGGGCTTTGTTTGCTGTCACTGCCGCTATTGGCGAGCGCCGACGGCGTTAATAGTGGTGACAGCGCCTGGATACTCACATCGACCGCATTGGTGTTGTTCATGACACTTCCAGGTCTCGCCCTTTTTTATGGCGGTCTGGTACGTAGCAAGAACGTGCTTTCCATTCTCATGCAGTGCTTCGCCTTGACCTGCCTGGTGTCGGTGTTGTGGGTGACCGCGGGCTATGGTCTGGCCTTTGGTGATGGTGGCAGCTGGAACAAATTTATTGGCGGCGGCAAGTTCCTGCTGGCGGGAGTGACTCGTGACAGCCTGTCAGGGACTGTTCCCGAATCCGTATTCCTCATGTTTCAGATGACCTTCGCTATCATCACGCCGGCCCTGGTCCTTGGTGGTTATGCGGAGCGCATGAAGTTTTCTGCGGTCATCCTATTCAGTTCGTTATGGCTGATGGTGGTCTATGTGCCCGTATGCCATTGGGTATGGGGCAACGGCTGGCTCATGCAGATGGGGTTGCTGGATTTCGCTGGCGGCACAGTCGTTCATATCAATGCGGGCATCGCATCGCTGGTCGCCGCGCTAGTGCTCGGCAACCGCCGCGGCTTTCCGCAGACTGCCATGCCGCCGCACAACTTGACCATGACCGTCACCGGCGCTTCGATGCTGTGGGTAGGCTGGTTCGGCTTCAACGCGGGCAGCGCGGTGGCCGCCAACGGTGACGCGGGTATGGCGATGCTGGTCACCCACATTGCAGCGGCGGCGGGCTCACTGTCGTGGATGGCCATCGAATGGATCAAACACGGCAAACCGAGCGTGCTTGGCATCGTTACAGGTATGGTGGCAGGACTCGGCACCATCACGCCGGCCTCGGGCGTGGCCGGCCCGCTGGGCGCGTTATTGATCGGGTTGACGGCGGGTGTGCTCTGCTATTTGAGCACCCAGTTCGTCAAACGTGTATTGCGTATCGACGATTCGCTGGACGTGTTCCCGGTGCACGGTGTTGGCGGCGTCCTCGGCACGCTGTTGGCAGGCGTGGTGGTGTCGGCGGAATTTGGCGGTAAGGGCTTGGCGGCCGGCGTTACGCTGGGACACCAGCTCATGGTCCAGTTGATCGGCGTCGTCAGCGTGGTTATCTACTGCGCGATATTGACCTTCGTCTTGCTAAAGCTGACCCAGGTCGTGGTGGGTTTGCGTGTCGTGCCAGAGATCGAGACCGAAGGTCTCGACTTGGGCGAGCACGACGAACGGGGCTACAACCTCTAGGCGGCGATGCATCGTGAGCGACGGCGCGCGTCTTTTGTTTGTCAAGCGCGCGCCGCCGCACATGCTCTCTTCACGTGCGCATCACGACCACAAAGCCGTTCCCATGATTTATAGTGTCGGCATACAATCAACGGCTGCGATCGCGCCTCGCGAGGCCCTCGGCAGCGCCGACCACCGCCGATCCATCCGCCGAAGGCCCCGAAACGGGGTTCGGACGGGATCCCTAATCGTAGTTCTGACAAGTAGCCCAGGCGTTTATCCAAGCAGTCAAAATCCATGGCAGACGGTCAACTCGTAGACAAGAACATCCTCAAGACGCTGGTCCCGCCCAACGCACTCAATGCCGAGAATTTCCAGGAGCTCGCAGGTAAGGCGTTCGTGGAAGACATCGGTCCCGGCAAAGTGGTATTCAAGACGGGTGACACCGATCGCAAGACCACCTACTTGCTGGAAGGGGAAATCGTGCTCGCCGATGAGTCGGGAGTTTCGACGACGGTTCGGGGTGGCTCCGACGCCGCCAAGCATCCGCTTGCTAACACCCAGCCGCGCAAGCAAACCGCCAAGACCAAGACCCAGTGCAAGATCACCCGCTTCGATAGCGATCTGCTCGACATCCTTCTGACCTGGGACCAGCTATCGGGTATTGAAGTCAACGAAATCATGGTCGGCGAGGGTGGCGACGACAGCGATTGTGACTGGATGACACG
>JANMJF010000770.1:0-5046 GCA_031371245.1 Pseudomonadota bacterium
TTGGTGGGCCAACCGCATGCTGTCTTCGCCGACGCCGCTGAAGGAGAAGATGGCGGTGTTCTGGCATGGCCATTTCGCCAGCAGCGAAGAGAAGGTGCGCGACTATCGCAAGATGCTGCGCCAACTCGAACTGTTCCAGAAGCAGGGCCTCGGCAATTTCCGCACCTTACTGATAGGCGTCGCCCAAGATCCAGCCATGCTCGCCTTCCTCGATGCCGGCGTGAATGTCAAAGGCTCGCCCAACGAGAACTTTGCGCGCGAGATCATGGAACTGTTCACCATGGGCGTCGGCAACTACAGCGAGCACGATATCCGCGAAGCAGCGCGCGCCTTTACTGGTTGGTCGTTCAGTGGCCTCGATTTTAAGATCGACAATGCCAAGCACGACGCTGCTGAAAAAGAATTCCTGGGCCAGCGCGGCAGCTTCGATGGGGTGCAGGTCATCGACCACATTCTCGCCCATCCCGCCACCCCAGCCTATATCGCCGCCAAGATTTATCGCTACTACGCGCGTGAGGATCTCTCCCCCGAACTGCGCAGCGCGCTGGGCGAGCGCCTGAAAGCTGGCAATTACGACATCGCGGCTTTTCTCGAAACGATTTTTCTGTCGCGTGACTTCTACAGCTCGGCATGTGTCGCGACGCGCATCAAGAGCCCGGTGGAACTGGTCATCTCGACCTATCACAAACTCGGGCTCACCAGCGTGCCTGGCGCGCCGGACTTCAATCTGCTCACTGAATCCTTAGGCCAGCGCCTCATGTTTCCGCCGACGGTCGCCGGCTGGAGTTACGGGCGCAGCTGGGTGACGCCCAGCCTGCTCATCGAACGCGGCAACTTCGCGCTCGATGTGATGTTCGCCGACATCGAATTCATCCCCACCGATCGTTATCCAGAGTATGCCGCCGGTAGCGAAATCCGTCAGGTTCATCAACGTATCCGTGCCGGCATGGACATGACCGCCGCGACCGCACCGGTGGCCAAGGATGGCGGCATGGCCATGATGGCGATGTCCAACCAGGTTGATCACGCTGAGGAATTCAATACTCGCTATGCCAGCTATCGTGGCTGGCAGATGGCCATCGAGCGGGTCAAACCGCTGCCGCGCGACATTGCACGCATTGAGTTGACACGCCTGGTCACCGCCAACGAACTCGCTACACCGGCGGCGGTCGTCGATTTTTTCGCGGCGCGTTTCCTGTCGGTGCCGCTCGACACAACGACGCGTCAGAAAATGATCGATGCGTTCGCCGCTGATCTCGGCACCAGCGACGTGCTGGCGGCCGCCACTTATATGGAAGACCCGCTGCGCGTGCTGCTGCACATGCTGCTGAGCCGCCCCGAGTATCAATTAGGGTGAGGAACGCCATCATGATGAATCGCCGTCAAGTGCTTACCCGTCTCGCCGCCCTCGGCGGCGCCGGTCTGGTCACCGGCGCTGTGCCGTCAATCTTCGGATCCGCGCTGGCCGCTGACGGCGGCAAAGACCGCATCCTGGTGGTGTTCGAAATGTCGGGCGGCAACGACGGCCTGAACTCCATCGTGCCCTATGCCGACGACACCTATTACAAGCTGCGTCCACACATTGGTATCAAAAAAGACAAGCTGCTCAAGCTCGACGACCATTACGGCTTCAACCCCGGCCTGCTCGGCTTTCAACGTCTGTGGCATGACGGCCGGCTCGCGATCGTGCATGGCGTCGGTTACCAACAACCGTCGTTTTCCCATTTCACCTCGATGGCCTATTGGCATACCGCGGCACCGAATTCTGGCGATGAATATGGTTGGTGTGGTCGGCTGGCCGATACCCTGGCGCCCAAACCGCTGCCGAACTTTCTAATCAATGTCGATACTACCCAATCTCTGGCAGTGCGCAGCCGCCTGCACACGCCGGTGGTATTCGACGAGCCCGAGCGTTTTCAGCGGCTGGGACTAAAACAAGAACGGGCCATGCTGGACTATGTGTCCAAGCCCATTGCCGGCAATGCCAGCCTCGATTATCTCGAGCAGGTGGCGCACAGTGCCGATGAGGCTTCGGCCCTGGTGCGCGAGGCCTGGGCGAAATACAAAACGCCCATCGACTACGGCATCGTGCCGGCACAATTACCCAAGGTCGCCGCCTGCATCGCCGCCGGTCTGCCAGCACGCATTTATTATCTGGCCTATCGCAACAACGCCTTCGACACCCATGTGCAGCAACCCGATCTGCACCAACGCCTGTTGAGTTATGTGGCCGATGCCATTCATGGCTTTCAGCGCGATCTGGAACGCTTGGGCCAGGCCGACCGCGTGACCACCATGATCTTCTCCGAGTTCGGCCGACGCGCGCCCGAGAACACCAACCTCGGCACCGATCACGGCGCGGCCAATAATATGTTCATGGTCGGCACCCAGGTTCACGGTGGTCACTACGGCAAGCCCTCGTCTTTGCGCGAACTCGACGAGGGCGACAACCTGATCTACACCACCGACTTCCGTCGCGTGTATGCCACCGCCATCGACCGCTGGTTGCAACCGGGCACCGCCAAGACCGTCTTGAAAGGTGAGTTCGAGACGCTGCCGATCTTCGGATGACTGCGGTCCCCGCCAAGCTCGGCGCCGCTCCGGCGCGACGGCTGTTTCTGTTACCAGGCGCCGGCGCCGACCCGACGTTCTGGCGGCCGCTGGGTGAACGACTACCGGCCCACTGGGAGAAGCGCTATTTCGGCTGGCCGGGTCTAGGCGATCAGGCTCCATCGGTGGCGGTGCGGGGCTTCGATGATCTGGTGGCGATGGTCGCGGCAGAGATCGACGATCGGCCGGTGGATTTGCTCGCGCAATCGATGGGCGGCGCCATCGCGCTGCGACTTGCACTCGATCATCCGCAGCGCATACGGCGCCTGGTATTGACCGTCACCGCCGGCGGCCTCGATGTCAGCGCACTCGGCGCCGCCGACTGGCGTGCCGACTATCGCCAAGCATATCCGCAGGCGCACTCCTGGATCCTGGATACGCGGCCTGACTACCACGACGAACTGGGAAAGATCACCCAGCCGACCTTGCTGTTATGGGGCGATGCCGACCCCATCAGTCCACTGGCGGTCGGTGAACGGCTGCGCGATTTGTTGCCGAACGCGAGCCTGGTGAAAGTAGCTGGCGGCAATCACGCCCTCGCCCATGAGCGCGCTGCCGAACTCGCCGAACTCGTCACTGCCCACCTTGCCTGACCGCCTTCTCCCCTCTCGATACACCCACTTAAACGGAAGCAATAAACCATGGCCCTCTATGAAAAACGCACCTATTCAGTAATCGTTGGCCAGATGCAGGAAGTGATCCGCGTCTACAGCGAAGTCGGTTATCCGCTGTTCGAGGCCGGCGGCTTCAGCAACAAGCTGATCGGTTATTTCATCAGCGACACCGGACCGCTGCATCAGCTGATCCACCTCTGGCGCTTTGACGACGACACTGACCGCCGTGATTTCTGGAAGCGGCTCTACGGGCATCCTGAGTTCCCAGGCTTCGCCAAGCAGATCCGCCCCCTGCTCTCTGCCCAGGAAAATCAGCTGTTGGTGTCGGCACCGTGGGGACCGCGTCCCTGAGGACGCGCTGCTCTGGGCCACATATACCGCCGGCCAAACACGCCGCGCAGCTCAATTGCGCGGCACCACCTGCTTACGTACCATGCGGTGAGCCTCGTCACGAACCCGCATCCACGGAGGTCGCATGGATTCCGAATCGTTGAAGGCGCTGCAGGCGCCGTTGAAAGATCACTATCGCTCACAACCGCAAGCTGCATTGATTACGTTGTCGGCAGAGTCCAATGGCATCGATGGCGTGGCCTGCAAGTTGTCGACGGCTAAGGGCATGGTCGAGGCCGGCTTGCATCCCGCCACCGGCGGCCCTGGTAGCCAGGCCTGTTCGGGCGACATGTTGCTCGAAGCGCTGGCGGCCTGCGCCGGTGTGACTTTGCAAGCGGTCGCCACCGCCTTCGGCGTCAAACTCACCAAGTCAACGGTGCGCGCCGAGGGCGACCTCGATTTTCGCGGCACGCTGGGTGTGGCCAAGGACGCGCCAGTCGGCTTTCGCGATATCCGCCTGGTTTTCGATATCGCCGGCGATGCGCCGGCCGAAACCTTGAAGAAAATCGTCACCACCAGCGAACGTTACTGCGTGGTGCTACAGACCATCCAGCACTGCCCCAACATCACTGTCGAAGCGCACGTCGCTTAAGGACAACACCAGCGTCAAGCGTCCCTCACCAAGGCCGCCGACTCTTCGCCGCCGGATGCGGCAACTGCGCCCGCGCCGGTCGCCCGTCGAATAATTTCTCGCGCAGGCTGCCGGCACGATACTCACGCTGCATGCGACCGCGCTTCTGCAATACCGGCACCACGCCGTCGATGAAGTCTTCGAAGCTGCCTGGCAGGGTCGCGTAGGCGAGATTAAAACCGTCGACGCCGGCCGCTATCCAGTCTTCCAACTGATCGGCTATCTGCTCTGGCGCGCCGACCAGCACCGGCCCCGCGCCGCCGATACCGACATAGTTGGCGATGTCGCCCATGGTCCATAAGCGATTCGGATCGGCGAGGGTAAAGCTGTGCAGAAAGGTGCGCACGGCATTGGTCTCAATATATTCAACCGGCTGATCGGGCTCGTACTTGCTCAAGTCTATACCGCTCCAACCACACAGCAGGGCCAACGCCCCTTCGTAGCTGACTTGCTGGTAATACTCGTCGTATTTAGCGCGGGCTTCGGCCTCGGTGCTGCCGGTGATGATTTTCATGTAAGCGAAACACAGCACGTCCTCAGGCCGTCGCCCGTAATTGCCCATTTTGTCCTTGATGGCCTGGGCGTAATCACCGGCGACGCGCGGGCTGGAGCCGATGACAAACACGCACTCGCTATGTTCGGCGGCGAAGTCCGTGCCGCGTGGTGAGGAGCCCGCCTGGAACAGCACGGGCGTGCGCTGCGGTGAGGGTTCCGAAATATGCGGACCATTGACCTGGTAGTACTTGCCCTGATGCACGATGTCGCGCACCCGCGATGGGTCGGTATAAATGCCGCGCTGTT
>JANMJF010000014.1:0-6187 GCA_031371245.1 Pseudomonadota bacterium
ACCGCGTCCCGATCCGCGCGAGATCGCTGCTGGCGGCTGGTGGTCAGTGGCGGAAATTGTGCCATGGCTGGCGCGTGAGCCGGCGGTCTTCACCGCGACCTTCAAGCACATCTTCGAGCAGATTCGCGAGCATTTGCGCCAGCCCACCCCATGATCAAAATCATGGTGGTCGATGCGCAACGGCTGCTGTGTGCCATTCGCGCCCGAGCAGGACGTGGCTGACCTCGAGTCACAGCTCGAAGCGCGGTGACTTCGTCCGTATCATGGCGGCGATGAGCACAGCCGCCCTACTTAAGATTTTCAACCTCGATTGCACGCGCTGTGCGCGCCTGAGCGGGTTCCTGCGTGAGGTGCGCGCCGATTATCCCGCTTATCATGGTCGCCCAGTACCGCCCTTCGGTGCTGCCGATGCACGCTTGCTGGTGGTGGGACTCGCGCCCGGTATGCATGGCGCGAATGCCAGCGGCCGGCCGTTTACCGGTGACCACGCCGGCATCCTGCTCTACGCCACCTTGCACACTTTTGGCTTCGCCACTGCGGCGGTGTCCGTCGCGCGCGACGATGGCCTTGAGCTTATCGATTGCCGCATCAACAACGCGGTGAAGTGTCTGCCGCCCGCCAATAAGCCGACGCCGGCCGAAGTGCGCGAATGCAATACCTACCTCGATGCCGATCTCGCCCGTGTGCCGGAGAATGGTGTGGTGATCGCGCTTGGCCAGATAGCCCACAGTGCGGTACTGCGTGCCTTGCAGCTGCGCGCGCGCGATTTCAAATTTGGCCACGGCGCGCAGCACGCGCTGCCGATGCGCGGGCTGACCCTGCTCGATTCTTATCACTGCAGCCGCTACAACACCCACACCCGGCGGCTCACCACGCCGATGTTCGAAGCGGTGTTTGCGCAGGCCGCGCGCCTGCTTGGCAAGTGCTGATGAATGACGAAGAGCGCCTGGCAGGTCTGCGCGCCTTTTGCCGCGAGTTGCCCAATGACCCGGGTATCTACCGCATGCTCGATGAGCGTGGGAATGTCATCTACGTTGGCAAGGCGCGCAATCTGCGCAAGCGCGCCGGCAGCTATTTCAACCGCCAGGCCGCCAACGCCATCAAGGTCATGGCGATGGTCGCGCAGGTCGCGCGGGTCGAGGTCACCGTTACCGCCAACGAGACCGAGGCGCTGATCCTCGAAAGCACCCTGATCAAAGAACTGCACCCGCGTTACAACGTGGTGCTGCGCGACGATAAGAGCTATCCGTATATCTACGCCGATCTCGATCACGAGTTTCCGCGCCTGCGATTCCACCGCGGTGCACGCAGCGGCAAGGGCCGTTATTTCGGGCCGTTTCCCAATGCTGGCGCGGTGCGCGAGACACTCAATCTTCTGCAGAAGCTGTTTCTGATCCGCCAGTGTGAGGACAACTTCTTCAATAATCGCAGCCGACCTTGCCTGCAGCATCAGATCAATCGCTGCACCGCGCCCTGTGTGGGGCTGATCGAGCCGCCCGCCTATCAGGCGGATGTTGAACATGCGCTGATGTTCCTCGATGGGCGTGGCGAGGAGGTCATCACCCATCTGGTTGCGCAGATGGAGCAGGCGTCCGCTGCGCTTAAGTTCGAACGTGCGGGGCAGGTGCGCGATCAGATCACGAGTTTGAAGCGCGTGCAGCTCGAGCAGAACGTCGAAGGTGAGGAAGGCGAGTTCGACGTGGTCGCCGCCGCAGTCAAAAGCGGTGTCGGCTGTGTGCAGGTGTTTTTTATCCGTCACGGGCGGGTGCTCGGCAATAAGGCCTATTTCCCAGCTCATACGCAGGACAGCACACCGGCCGAGGTGCTGGAGGCTTTCCTGCCGCAGTTCTATCTGGCCGCGCATCGCGACCGCGACGTGCCGCGCGACATCATCGTCAGTGAGAGCCTGTCCGACGCAGACTGGTTGGCGCAGGCTTTGAGCGAGGCGCTCGGGCGTCGCATTGGTGTGCGCGACGCAGTGCGCGGTGAGCGCGCCAAATGGCTGCGCATGGCGTTGGACAACGCCCAGCTCGCGCTCGACCAGCGGCTTTCGAGCGAGGCCGATCAGCATCTGCGCATTGCCGCGTTGGCCATTGCCCTCGAACGCGACGCGCCGATCGAACGCATCGAGTGCTTCGACATCAGCCACCTGGGCGGTGAAGCGACGGTCGCGTCCTGCGTGGTGTTTGGCGAGAACGGTCCGCGTAAGTCGGACTACCGTAAGTTCAACATCAAGGAAGCGGTGGCGGGTGACGACTACGCCGCCATGCACGAAGCGCTCAAGCGTCGTTACAGCCGGCTCAAGCGCGAGGACGGCGCGCTGCCCGACATCATCTTGATCGACGGCGGCAAGGGCCAGGTGATGCAGGCGGTGGCGGTGCTCGCCGAACTCCAGATCGACGACGTGCAGGTGATCGGCATCGCCAAGGGCACCACCCGCAAGCCCGGCCTCGAAACCCTGCTGCTGCACGACGGCAGCGTGGAACGGCGTCTGGCAGCGGATTCGCCGGCCTTGCATCTCCTGCAACACGTGCGTGACGAGGCCCATCGCTTCGCCATCGCTGCCCACCGGCGCGCACGGGGTAATGCGCGCAAGGGCTCGCCACTTGAGCAGATCGCCGGCATCGGCGCCAAACGTCGCCAGCGCCTCATGCATCACTTCGGCGGATTGCAGGGCATCGCGCGGGCCGGGGTCGATGACTTGATCCGTATCCCCGGCATCAACCGCGAGCTTGCCCAGCGGATTTATGATGTGATGCACGACTGAGCATGATGACCTTGCCGAACATCCTGACCCTGCTGCGGATGGCGCTGATCCCGTGCTTCGTGGCGGTGTTTTATCTGCCTTTCCGCCGTGCCCATCTGCTTGCCGCAGCGCTGTTCGCGCTGGCTGCGATCACTGACTGGCTGGACGGTTATCTGGCGCGGCGGCTAAATCAAACGTCCAAGCTCGGGGCCTTTCTCGATCCGGTGGCTGACAAACTGATGGTGGTGGTGGTGCTGGTGATTCTGCTGGAAGTACGCCATAGCCTGTGGCTGGCGGCGCCGGTGGCGGTGATCATCGGCCGTGAGATCGCGGTCTCGGCGCTACGCGAATGGATGGCCGAGATTGGCTCGCGGCGTAAGGTCGCGGTCTCGATGTTGGGTAAGATCAAGACCACGCTGCAGATGATTGCACTGACTATTATGATCATTGGCGTGGGTCCCGACGTGCCGAGCTATATGTATGTGCTCGGCATGGTGATGTTGTATGCGGCTGCCATCATGACCCTGTGGTCGATGTTTGCTTATCTGGCCTTGGCTTGGCCCGACTTGCGCGAGTCGTGAAGCCCTCGCTTCCAGTCCATTCCAATTCAGGTATGAGTCTGAGCGAGGTCGGTCCAGAGCGATAGGGGCGGTATTCAGGCAGCTGCCTGCTGAAGAGGAAGGAACAACCGAAATGACTGCTAATTGGGAAAAGCGCCCTCGAAACGCGCCCCGCGAAATCACCAGCGGGTGGCCTGGCATTACTTACCCCTCCGCCGACGGGTTGCAGGTGCGTGTGAGTTTAAATGGCAAGCGCTATAGCCGCTATTACAGCTATCGCTCTTTCAACGGCGATGTGGCGGCCACCCACCGCGCTGCTGCGAAGTGGCGCATGGAGATCCTGGCGGGTCGCCGATTCAAGCTGCGCGGGAAGGGGCCCTACGAGCACACACAGAAGCGACGCGCTGACGGAGTCATTGAGCACGCCATCGTCTGCCGAGCGCAGCGTCCTGACGGACGGCGCACGCAGGTGAAGTTTTTTATCGGCACTGAAAATACTGTTACCAAGGAACGGCGAAGGCGCGCTCAGTTGCGCGCCGAGATGTGGTGGGGGCAATACCGGAGATGGTACGAGGACGGCGGCCGTCATCCGATGGATCGCCCCAGCGCAGCAGAGTGAGGCGGAACCTTCATCAAGCTCCAAACAGCCATCGGCGATGTGCGGAAGCAAATCAGCACAAGCAAAGAGATTGCAATTTGTGGCACTGACATCGCGGCCATGGCGCAAAAGCGCAAGAGTGATTCCTGACATTCGGCAGCGTTAGTTTCATTCGCAACGGCCTTACTGAAGGAACACCTGAACGCGTTTTTGTCCTTCGGATCTTTTAGTAGAGGAAGTCTTCCTTGACAGATCGAATGCCGAAGCTACAATGGCGCTCCGTCCGAGGATGGGGCCCGATCTGCGGCGTCTGACCCGAGATCAGACCCGGGCACTGGCGGTCGATCGGGCGTTCTGACGACGCGGGAATAGCTCAGTTGGTAGAGCACAACCTTGCCAAGGTTGGGGTCGCGAGTTCGAGTCTCGTTTCCCGCTCCAGGTTTTCTCTCGAAGCCCCGCGCTGGCGGGGTTTTGCTTTTTAGCGGCTTGCGGCGTTCAACGAGTGCCAGGCAAGCACCACCGGCTGGGTGGCAGAGTGGTTATGCAGCGGCCTGCAAAGCCGTGTACGCCGGTTCGATTCCGACCCTAGCCTCCATCGATTCTTGCCGTGAGCTGCGCTGATCATCGCGTGCGGCCTAGCAATGCAAACCAGATGATCAGTGCGGCGGCAAATACCAACACCGCCAGTGTGGCCGCGTTCATCACCTGCCAGCCGGCCGATGAAACCAGTGCGCCGGACGAGAACGACGATATCGCCATCACCGCGAAAACCAGAAAATCGTTGGCGCCCTGCGCGCGGGCTCTTTCAGCGGCGGTGTGGCACTCCGCCAGCAGCACGGTGCCGCCCGTGTACATCAAGTTCCAGCCCAGCCCCACAAGTATCAAAGCGGTTACGAAATGTGGGACCGTCGTGCCATGCAATGCCACTAGTGATGCCATGGCGAGCATGGCGATGCCGGCACCAATCACCGCCAGCACGCCGAATCGCTTGATCAGAGTGCCGGTGACGAAGGCGGGCGCGTACATGCCGACCACATGCCACTGGATCACGAGTACTGCCTGGCTATAGGGGTAGCTGCAGAAACTCATGGCCAGGGGCGTGGCCGTCATCAAAAGATTCATGAGGCCATAACTCAATGCGCCGGACAGTGCTGCGACGACAAAAATGGATTGCTGCACGACCTCGCGCAACGGGCGGCCGTCGCCGTCCTGGTGCGCGACGCTGGGTTTGGGTACATGGACTTGAGACGCAATAGCCAGCGCTACCAAAGCGGTGGCGGCCAGTAGTACAAAAGAACCCACAAACGCTGTCGCAAACAGGTGCTGGCCGGCGCGGGTCATCTGGGGACCGACGACGCCACCGACTATGCCGCCGGCGAGTACCAGGGAAGTCGCGGTCGCTTTGTCAGCAGGCGCGGCGACCTCCGCGGCGGCAAAGCGATACTGCAACCCAACGGCGTTGTAGACGCCGATGACGGCGGTGGCGAAGCAGAACAGCGCGAAACTATGGGCGAGCAGGGCGAGCATGGCGATACCGCAACCGACCACATTGATGAGCGCGCCGGCCATAAAACCGCGTCGCCGCCCGACCCTTGCCATCCATAGAGACATCGGCATGGTCGATAGTGCCGAGCCCACCACATAGGTTGTCACGCCGAGCGTGGCCAGGCTCTTATTGCTGGTCAAGCCGTAGCCGACCAAGCCATTTAGTGCGACCAGTCCCGCCGCATTGGTGAGCAGCAAAGCCTGACAACAGGCGAGTAGAAATAGGCTCCGATAGGAGGTCGTCAGGGGCGCGCTCATGGGACTGACAGGCAATACCGACGGACCCGCAGTGTCGCCTGCGCCAGGGCCCATGACCACCCCGGGCGCGGCGCTCGCGGCCACTCCAAGCGGACTGCCATGACGGGTGCGATTGCGGTACTCTGCGCGCCAACTTGCAAGAGCCTGCGGCGCGCGCTGGGAAAATCTTTCCGCCCGCGTGCGGCGTGCTCGCGACGTCTGCCCTCACCAGCTCGGGCGGCGCGCATTTCCTGATGGGGCTCCTGGCCCTGTCCCTCTCACCCTCGCCCGGGTGGCGGAACTGGTAGACGCAGCGGACTTAAAATCCGCCGATCGCAAGGTCGTGCCGGTTCGATTCCGGCTCCGGGCACCATAAATTTTCTATGGCCTTAGGGTTCATTCCTTGGGCCAACATGCGGATCGTGTGCCGCAATTGTGCCTAGTATGCTGTCCCGCAATGAATCTTCGGTGTCACTTGCCCTCGAGCCGCGATGCGGCGTT
>JANMJF010000036.1:0-21531 GCA_031371245.1 Pseudomonadota bacterium
GGGCACACCCGGGATAGATCTGAATTTCGATGTGCGCCTGGTCTGCGCTGGCCGGCACCTGTGTGTCGGCGTCGCCGAGTTGCAGCAGCGTAGGGCAGGCCAGCCGCGCGAGTTCATTGACGTGGCGCTCGAGACCCACACCGTAATAGCTCACCACACAATCGAACTCATGGCGCGCCGCCGCCAGTATTGCGAGCACTCCACCGGCGCTCCAGCCGATGATGCCGAGCTTGCCGCAGTGGCTAGCCAGCGCGCGC
Organism: Pseudomonadota bacterium; assembly: GCA_031371245.1. Lineage (GTDB taxonomy): Bacteria > Pseudomonadota > Gammaproteobacteria > JADJYF01. The sequence continues at coordinate 258 of JANMJF010000036.1, forward strand.
AAGGCCGCTGCGGTGGCGGCAATATCCTGCACACCTTGTTCAAGGTCGAAGCGTTCACCCAGCGCCTGGCCATGAGCCACATCCGCTTCGTCATAACCGCGATCGACACGAGCGCCGAGATGCGCGAACAAATCCGGCACCAGACAGACATAGCCTTCTTCAGCCAGACGCTCGGCCATGTCGCGCATGAAATCGTTGAGTCCAGGCATTTCATGCACGAGCACCAGACCCGGACCACTACCCTGCACAGGCTGGGCGAGATAGGCGCGCAAGCGCCGACCGTCGCCACTCGTGATGTCGATAGTCACACCGTGTGCCATGGTTCGCTCCCGCGCGCGTTTTGTTTGTCTCGCCGCATTCTTAGCGCGACGTGAAGTTATAGGAGGCTGAACAGCTGGTGTTAGATTCCGTCTTGCGGCCAGCGCCAGTCGTAGCCGTGGTCATCGACCAGGCAGCGGGCCACGACCGCATCAAAGAAATCGCGGTCCTCGGCGTCGTACCAGGCCGCTGGCGGACGTTGGTCGTCACGGATGATATTGCGGACCGGGCTGGCCGGGTCGAGTTTGGTTGCCATGTGCTGTTTGCTGCCATGGGCTACTGCGGTGGCGATGTGCCGGTCGTCAATGGCGATATTGAAGTGGCCGAAGATACGCGCCAGCAGCGCCTGCGGTGTGGCCTGCAGATCCTCGTAGCGCACTTCGAGGGTGGTGGCCGGAAAGCGCCGCGCGACGCGCGCCCAGCGATTGAGGAAGTGCATGCCAGCCCAGATATCGAAGATATAGCGACGGCCGCGCGGGTCGCCGCGCAAGTAGTGCTTGAAGCTCACGCCATAGCGGGCTTGCCATTTCTCGTAGTTCGAGACCAGCGCGGCACGCAGATCGCGCACCAGCACCACGTAAGGCGGTAGCGAGAGACCGACCCGCAGCAGGCGTGAATCGAACAACGCATGGGGCACCGAGTGGGTGCTGGCCAGGCGTGGCGCAGTCGCATAGCGGCGCGGGTGGCGCGGGTGGCCGATGAAATCGTTGCTGGAATCGTTGTGCACGAAGCGCGGCGATGGCAGCCCGAGTTGCAGCGCCAGCGCGGTGCTCAGCATGTACTTCAGCCAATGGGTGCCGGAATGCTGCATAGTGACCAGAAAACCATCGAAATGACGGTGCTTGAGCAGGGCGAAATTAGAAATATCGCGGCGCAGGCAATGCCAATGGAAGGCGCTTACGGGCAGGGGATCGGCTAGTGGGTTTCTCATGACGGGCGCAAGGATACCCGCCTGGTGGGCACTTGTCCGGCTGACGCTGCTGCTCTTTTTCCAGCCACGCCATGGCTGCGCTTTGCGCTCGTCTCAGGCAGCACTTACACTCACCTCACCCGTTAAAGGGTTGCCGCTGCGGCAAATGAGTAACAGTCCACCTATCCCCGTGGGCCAGGATCTAAGGAACGACACCGCATGAGCAGGCTGTTTTCTGATAGGGCTTTGCGTACGCGGCCGCGTGCTCGGCAGTTGCAACTCGAACGACTCGAAGACCGCCTGCTTTTCAGCGGCGTGCCGGTGGCCGCAGCCAGCGTGCCGGCCAACGAGTTCATCAACGAAGCATTCAATTTCTCGGTCGCCTTCAGCAATAGCGGCACCAGCGCCGGCTTTGGTCCCTTCGTCGACATCGTCGTTGCGCGCGGCATCGATGTTACTGCCGCCAGTTACGAGGCCTCTGCCCTGACTTTGCGCGCGGTGGGCTTCTGGGATGTCACCGACAATCGTTGGGAAACCCTGGCCAATGGCAGTGGCACGGCTGTCACCACCCATCCGCTTAACGATGGGATTTCGCTGGTACCCGATCCGTTTGGCATGGGGGCGGGTGACCAGGGCGCGCAATTGCTCGCGGTGCAACTGCCGTTTGGCAGCTTCGTCCCCGCCCAACCGACAGCCACCATCAACTTCACCGCGAGCATCGACGAACCCAATGCGCAGGTTGGTGTGCCGTTGACGGTCAAGAGCCGTGGCGGCTTCATCTTCGGCCAGGATGCACTGTCCAATCCAAGCACCGATCCGCCGACCCTACAGGCCGTGCAGAGCACCACCATCACACCCACCGTCATCGCGCTCAGCAAGTCTGTGGATGCCATTGAAGGCGAAACGGCGGCCGGCCCGAGTTTTCCACGAACTTTTTCTCTGACCCTCGATGTCGCCAATAACAAAACGCTCGGCGTGGCAGGCGAAAGCGCCAACCAGGTAGTTTTCACCGACATCGTACCGAGCGGCTTCACCCTCGATACCGCCTTCGGGACTGGCGGCATTCAGGTCGCCGGCTCCGGTGGCGCGACCTTGGTCAGTGCGTCCATCGTTGGCAATACCTTGCGGGTCGAATTCGATGCCGTCACCGGCACCCTCGCTAGCGATGAAATCATCGTGCGCTATCGCGGCTTCGTTGCTGAGAACGTGGTGCCAGACGCGGCCGGTAACGACGACACGCCGCTGGTCAATGCCGCTGCGGTCAACGGCGCGGTCGACGCTAACCCGGTGTCTGATACCGCCAGCGTCACGCTCACCGGCAAGCAGCTCGCCATTCAGAAGGGCGTGAGCGTTGCCGATGTCGATGGCAGTGGCGGCGCCAGCGCTGGCGATCGACTGACCTGGACGCTCAATTTCCAAGTCTCGGATTTCGATGCCTTCGGTAATCTCGTCATCACCGACACCTTGTCCGACGGCCTTGATTTCAATTTCGCGACGGCCAATACCCGCATCGTCACGGTCAGTGAAAACGGAACGAGCCTCGGCCCGCTCAGTTTCGCCGCCGGTAACGTCAGCTCGGTCATCAATGGAGATGGCACGACCACCCTCACTTTCCGTCTGTCCGACGAGCTGGCGGCCACTGCAATCGGCAGCACCTTAAGCGGCGACAAGATTTTTGATGGCAGCATCGGCGCCGGCCCGAGCGCCGGCACCATCAGTTTCGAGACCGTCATCCTCGAAAACTTTCGTACGACATTTCCATCGGGCGATGCCAGTGTTGACGTCGGCGATGTACTGTCCAATGACGTCACGATCAGTGGTATCTCGCAGGGGGGACACACCGAAACTGATACTAGCGGTGCGAGCGTTACGATCAGTAACATCGTCGTGCAGAAAACGGTTTACGCTATCAATGGCGTCCTGCTCGGTCCCGCCGATCCGTTGGTGATCAAAGCTGGCGATCTCGTGACCTATCACCTACGCGTCTCCCTGCCGACCGCCGACACCGAGAATTTCGTGGTGACAGATTTCCTGCCGTTGCCGGTATTCAATCTGGCCACGACCGGCGCATTCACCTTCGATGCGACCTTGCCGTCGGCGCCCGGTTATAACGCTGCGGCACCGGCCGCTGCCTTCGCCAAGTTCGGTCCCACACACACCCTGAACGACCAGACATTCTCGACCGCGAGTCCGAATACTCCACCTATAGTCACGATTGCCGGTGACGGCAGCAATTCGATTAAATTCGATTTCGGCACGTTCGACGCCGTGCCACCGACCGCGCCGATCTTGGTCGACATTCTATTCACCGTGCAAACCACCGACTTGCCCTTCGCCGATGGCTTGCTGTTGACAAATCAGCTGCAGGCCAGCTACGGCACGACGGGTCAAAATACGGTCAACAGCACCGCCATCGTAGAGATCGAATTGACCGAGCCGACGCTGAGCTTGACCAAGGGCGTGGTCTCGACCACCGCGAGCGGCGCGCTGTTCTCGCCGGCCGGTGTCGGCCCGGTCACGTTTACCGCGCCAAATGTCGCCGCCAATCCGTTCACCGGCACCTTCACCAGCGCGAGCCTGGCAACAACACCGATAGACAGCAATGTCAGCCGCGTCGATGCCGGCGATCGGGTCAAGTTCGCCATCGTGGTGGAGAACACCGGCGGCGCCGATGCGTTCGATGTGCTGTTGCACGACGTCCTACCTAGCGGTTTCGTTGTGCCAGGCAGCGGGCTGGGCTTGAACTTGCAAGTGTTCAACGGTGCTGGCGTCGCACTGACGTTTGCGGGCTCACTATTCGGTGCTGGTTTAAGCATCACCGATCCTGGCGCCGGCGAAGGCGCCATCAATGGCAAGGCCGCCGCCGATCTCGCCGGCAATGGCAGCAACATCATCGTCATTACTTACGATCTGATTGCCGACAACACGGTGCGGCCCGGAACGGTGCCGGTCAATAGTGCGCAACTGAGTAAATTTTCGGCCAACGAAGGCGGTACCGACTTCACCTCGGTCGGCGACGAAAAGGCGCAGTGGAGTGACACCGCGACCGTCACCATCGCGACGCCGAGCGTCGACAAATCGATCGTCAGTACTTCGATAGCCGCGACGGGCAGTGCTGAGTTGAACGCCGGGCGGGTCGACCTCGTCGTCGGCGAACAAGTCACCTACCAAGTGGTCGTCCACCTCGGTGAAGGCACCACCGTGGCCACGCTCACCGACAATCTGCCAGCCGCGCTGGCCTCGGGTTTCCTGGGCGTGGTCAGTTCACGCGTGGTGTCCATCGGTGGCAACAGCACACTGGGCGCGACCAGTGGCGGCAACCTGAGTGGTGTCGGCCTCGCCGTTGGCGCCAGCGGCGTAGCGAGCAATGCGAATTTCACCGGCGACGCCATCAACGACCGCGTGGTGTTCAATCTCGGCACGGTCTTGAACAACGCCGACAATGTCTCCAACACTGGCGACGAGATCGTGGTCGAGATCACGGCGCTGGTGGTCGACGTGGCGGCCAATGCCGATGCCGACGTGCTGGTCAATACCGCCACCCTGAATTTTGGCGCGGGCTCGGTCTCAGACACCGTAGCGGTCGATATCGTCGAGCCCAAGCTCGACATTCAGAAATCGGTGGCGCCGGCTATTGCCGATGCCGGTGACATCGTCACTTACACCGTCACCGTACAGCACCTGGCGGGTTCCCATGCGACCGCCCACGACGTCTTGGTAACCGATCTATTGACACCCGGACTATCGCTGATCGCGGGCTCAGTCACGGCCTCGGCCGGCAGTATTACTAGCGGCAATGGCGGTGGCGATACCACCGTCGCGGTGAACATCGATACCTTGCTCCAGGGCAGCCCGCTCATCACCATCACCTACCAGGCGACCGTGGCGAACTCCGTGGCCTCCGGTGCGCGTGTGGTCAATACCGCCGGCATCACCTGGAATAGTATCGATGGCGGCGGCGGGCGAACCTCCAGCGATAGTGATCCCGCCGCGCTTTCGATCACCGCGCCTGGCCTGACCAAGGCGGTGGTCAACAGCTCGGTGACCGATACCGGCAGCAACCGTTTCAACACGACCCGTCCCGATCTCGCCATCGGCGAACTGGTGACCTATCAGATGACCTTGAGCCTGCGCGAAGGCGTCAGTGTCGCGACCTTGACCGATGACCTGCCGTCTTCACTGGCGACCGGCATACTGAGCGTCGTCAGCTCGCGGGTAGTGTCGATCGGCGGCAATAGCACGGGCGGTGCAACGGCGGGCGGTAATCTGAGCGGTGCTAGCCTCGCGGTCGGCGCGACCGGCGTGGCGAGCAATGTCAACTTTCGCGCTGATGCACTCAATGACCGCGTGGTGTTCAACTTCGGCACTGTCCTGAACACGCCGGACAACCTTGCCAACGGCCTCGATCAAATCGTGGTCGAGATAGTAGCGCGGGTCGAAAACGTCGGCGCCAACACCAGTGGTGACACGCTGATCAACCGCGCCTCGCTCAATTTCGGCAACGGTACGGTGGCGGCAACGGCCGCCGTCGATATCGTCGAGCCGCAGCTCGACATCCAGAAAACCGCTGCACCGAACAACGGTGACGCCGGCGACATCATCACCTACACCTTGACCTTGTCCCACACGGCAGCGTCCCAGGCCGCCGCCTATGGGCTGGTCATCGGCGACCTCCTGCAAAGTGATATTCATCTGGTGGCGGGCTCGGTGACGACCACGGCGGGGGCTATCACCACCGGCAACGGCGGTGGCGACACAACGCTGCGCATCGACCTCGCTACCTATACGCTCGGCTCGGCGCCGATCACCATTACTTACCAGGGCCAACTGCAGAACACTGTCGTTGCCGGCACCACCGAGGCGAATACGGTCAATCTCAGTTACGCCAGTCTGCCCGGCGGTGGCGGCCGTCAGTACAGCGATAGTGACAGCGAGAAGATTGCGGTCGGCGTGCCGAATCTCCTCAAGTCCAACGTCACGACCTCGGTGGCGGCGACCAGCAGCGGTGCTTTCAACCCCGCCATTGATGACCTTACCGTCGGCGAGACGGTGACCTTCAACCTGCGCGTGCAGTTGCAAGAAGGCACGGTGCACGCGATTGTGACTGACAATCTGCCGACCATCGATGGTGTCTTGAGCCTGGTCAGCTCGCAGGTGCTGTCCATAGGTGGAAACATCAGCGGTTCGCTGCTGGCGGTGGGCGCCAGCGGTGTGGCCAGCGACAGCAACTTGGTGGATGGTCTCAATGATCGCGCGCTGTTCGATTTCGGTACCGTCATCAATGCTGCCGACGGCGTGGTCGACGGCAACGATGAAATCGTCATCCAAGTCGTCGCGCGCGTGGCAGACGTCGCCGCCAATACCAGTGCCGACCGCCTGACCAACCGCGCAACGCTGGATTTCGGCACGGGCACCGTCAGCGCGATCAGCGTCGTCGAAGTGGTGGCGCCAGCCCTCGAGATCACCAAGAGCGTATTGCCGAGCTTCGGCGACGCTGGCGATACGATGACCTATTCGATCAACATCACCCACGCCGCTAATTCCACCGGTCCGGCCTTCGACCTCGCGGTGGTTGATCTGCTCGCCGCCAATCTCAACCTGGTGGCGGGCAGCGTGCTGTCCACCCATGGTGTGGTGACGCTCGGCAACGGTGGTGGCGACACCACGGTGCGCATCGACGTCTCAGAACTGGCGCTTGGCGAGTCCATCACCGTGACTTTCGATGTGGTACTCGACAACGCCGTCACACCAGCCAGCAGCGAGCTGAATACGGCGACCTTGAACTACGACAGCCTGCCCGGCGCCGGTGGTCGCGCCAGCACCGACAGTGCGAGTCAGCGTGTGCAGGTCGGCACGCCTAACTTCCGCAAGGAGATCATCTCCACCAGTGATGCGGCCACCGGCACCAACCAGGGCGATAGTGCGGTGACTGATCTCGCCATCGGTGAGTTGGTGACGTTTCGACTGGTCGCCCATCTGCAGGAAGGCACCAGCACCCTGATCGTTACCGACAACCTGCCGACCGTGCCCGGCGTGCTCACGATCCAGAGTGCGAGCGTGGTCTCGATCGGCAGCAATATCACAGGCTCGTCGCTCGCTGTCGGTGCCAGTGGCACCCAGTCCGACACCAATGCCGATACTTTCGCCGACCGCGCAGTGTTTAATTTCGGCACGGTGACCAATGTCGCTGACAACGCCACGGACAGCGCAGATGAAATCATCATCGAAATCGTCGCACGGGTAGCGAATGTCGTGGCCAATCAGGCCGGCGATGTCATGACCAATAATGCGACCCTCGATTTCGGTAGCGGTACGCTGAGCGCGGCCGCCACGGTAGAAATCGTCGAGCCGGTCTTGACTACCACCAAGACACTGTTGACCGCGAGTGCCAACGTCGATGCGGGCGACACGGTAAGCTATGAAATCCTGGTTCAACATACGGCCGGTTCGAGCGCCGATGCGCTCGATGTTGTGCTGCTCGATAGCCTACCGACAGCCTTGCGCAATCTGCAGATTGTCTCGGCGAGCCTGGGTGGCAGTGACGTTTCTGGCGACTTTCTCATCAACGGCAGCGAGCAGCTGGCTTCGGTCAGCCCGTTCGCCCTGGTGCTTGGGCAGACGCTGCGCATCGTCGTCAGCGGTGTTGTACAGGACGACATCAATCCCGGCGCTACCATTGCCAATAGCGTCAATGTGAACTGGACATCGTTGACTGGCAGCAATCCCGCTAGCGAACGCGCTGGCGGTGGTGGCGTCAACGATTACGCGGCCAGCAGTTCTGCGGCAGTGCTGACGGTGCCCGGCGTGCTGGATGTGACCAAGAGCGTCAGCGCCGCCACCGCACGCATTGGCGACATTCTCACGTATACCCTCAGCGTGCGCGTGGCCGAAGGTACGACTAGCCATCTCGTACTTAATGACACCCTCGCCAGCGGCCTGGTCTACCGTGGTGATGCAGCGGTGACGAGCAATGCCTCGAATATGGTGTTTGGCGGTTTCGCTGCAACGCTGGTCGGCCAGGCGCTGCAACTGTCGTTTGTCAGTGTCGCCAATCCCGGCAATGTCGATGACGCCAGTGCACTCGACAGCGACACCTTCACCATCACGTATACGGTACGTGTCGCGGATATCCCGGCCGTGCAGGCCGGCACCGTCCTCAGCAATGATGTCGACGCCAACGCCGATGGCGGCTTGAGCGACTTGAACAACCAGACCACCACCACCGTCATCGAACCGCGTCTGACGGTGAGCAAGGTCGCGAGTGACACCACGCCCCACTATGGGCAGCTCGTCACTTATACCGTGACCATCGCGCACGACCTCGATGCAAGCTTGCCGGACAGCACCGATACGGCTTTCGATCTGGTCATACGCGATCTGGTTGATGACCCGGCCTATGGTTTTGTCGCAGGTTCAGTCGTGCTGGTCACCGACGATGCAGTCAATACCCAGGTGGCGACCGGCAATGGTGTTACCGATAGCAGCGTGGTGATCACGGCCGACAGCTTCGCACTCGGCGTCGGTAAGCAGCTAGTGTTCACCTATCAGGTCAGGGCGATATCGAACGCTGCGGTGGCACCGCTGGGCACCTCGCTCGACAACACCGTCAACCTGCAGTTCGATACCCAGCCCGGCGTCAACACCAATGCGCGTACGACGACCGTCAGTGACAGTGCGGCGCTGATCATGACCGGCGCTGATCTGTCGCTGGTCAAGACCGACGGTGGGCGCACCAGCGTCACACCGGGCGAAACTTTCACCTACACATTGACAGTGAGCAATAACGGTAGCGATACGGCCACGGGTTTGGTGGTGACTGATACCTTGCCGAGCGGCTTGATCTTTGCGGGCTCGACTGATGCGGCCTTCGTCTCCTTCAGCGGCGGCGCGGTGCGCTTTGAACTCGCAAGCCTCGCCCAAGGCGCACAACGGGCCTTCACTTTCGACGTCAGCTTGCCCGCCGCTGCGCCGGCCGGGCTGCACAATCCTTCGGCCTTCGTCAACACCGCCCAAGTGCGCCATGACGATGTCGACCCGACCCCGAACGACAACCGCAGCACCGATACCAACGCGCTGAACGCGGCCCCCGATCTGGCGATTGTGAAACGCGTGTTAAGCACCATCCCAGCCGACGGCTTCCCGGCCGACGCCATCGTGCAGTACACCTTAACTATCACCAACGCCGGCAATCAGGACGCCCGTGGTGTGACCGTCGTCGATAGCTTCCCGACCCAATCGCTGGTGTTTGTCAGTTCCAGCGAAAGTCTGGTGCGCGGCGCCGACGACGGCTTCCACGATCTGCTCACGCCGACGGTCAACGCGACGGGCCAGCTGCGCTGGAATCTCGATACCGTCGAGGCCGGCGAGACGGTGGTCATTACCTTGACGACCCGCGTGCGCGACCCGCTGCCGATCCTGGTGACGAGCTTCACTAACAGCGCACGCGTCGATGACGACGGCACCAGCAACGACGACCCGCAGCCTGCCAACAACAGCACCTCGGTCGGTGCGCCTCTTATCGCACGCCCTGATCTGGTGGTGACCAAGACCGATAATATCGACGTCATTCGCGGCACTACGCCGCTGGTGTATGTCATCGAGGTGTCGAACATCGGCACCCAGGGCGCGACCAATGTCGTAGTGGTAGATCATTTCCAGATCGGCGTATTTGCGGCGGTGGTCGCGAGCGATGGCGGCGTGGTTGATATGCGAGCCGGCACCGTGACCTGGACCTTGCCCTTGCTGGACGGCGGTGGTGATAGTCGCACCTTGCACGTGACGTCAACACTGCGCCAGCCCACACCGGCCGGGCTGGCGACCATCCGCAACGAAGTCAGTGTGAGCGACGACGGCACGAATGGACCGGAATTCAATCCCGCCGACAACCGTGCGGTGGACACCAGTGACATCCAGCTGTTCGTCTACGACAGCGTGCGCAACCCGCTCGACAATGCGCTCGACCAGCAAGACGACGATTTCCACAAGCGCCTCGATAAACTGCAATACACCTTGCCGCCGCTGCCGGTCAGTCCGCTCTACAGCGGTTGGGCCGAGCCCGGCAGTACGCTCGATCTCAAGATGTACGATCAGCATGGCAACCTGATCGGATCCCAGGCGGTGATGGCCGATACGGGCGGTAACTGGGTCGCCAGTTTCCCGAGCGTGATCGTGACCGACCGGCCCTATGCCATCGACATCAGCCAGACCCAATCGGTGCAGAATGCCCATGCCATGGCCGGCTTCAATCTGCGCACCTATTTCAGCCCGGCACTACACGCGCAGATGTTCTGGAGTCACCACGCCACGCCGGCCAGCGTGCTGGCCTACCAGCCAGCCAATGTCCTCGATGCAATGTTGGCGCAGGATAGCCATCCGCTCGGTATGGACTGGAACGCGAGCTACAACTACGAGTACCTCGCTGCCTCCGGCACGCCGTCGCAATACGCGCACTGAGCCTGGAATTATTTCAGCCCGACATCGCTACCGTCTTTCGAATTTCCTACTGAATACTTGCAACACTATGAATGCGTTAAACCGATGCCCCTATGCCCGTTTGCCGCTGGTCGCGAGTCTATTGCTCGTGCTTAGCGGCTGCCAGACGACTGAAAAGCTCCTCACGCCGCGTGACCAGCGCATCATCGAGCGCCATGAGTCGGTCAGCAGCGCGACCCTGAGTGAGTACGCCGCCGTCGCGCAGCGCCTACCGGTCGCCGATCAGCTGTTCCAGATCCCGCGCTTAGGCGCGCATGCGCCTGGTACGCCGGGCAGTTTCGACATTGTGCTTACCCCCCAATACGGCGGCAGCCTGTTCGACCTCGATAAACGCGATCTCGCCGAACTCGATCAACTGGTCGACAAGTTGCGCGGCCGCGCTGGGGTCACACTCGACATCATCGGTCATGCCTCTGGCGTACCGTTGCGCGACACCAACCGCTTCGCTGACAACCAGGCGCTGTCGGTCAAGCGTGCCACCACCGTTGCCAGCTATCTGCAACAAGGCCTCGCGCTGCCCAACGAAGCGATCACCGTGACCGGTCGTGGTGCCACCGAGCCCTTGGTGGAGGAGACCAGCTCGGTCAATCAGCTCGCCAATCGCCGCGTGCAGATCCGAGGCCACTATGTCGAACCGCAGGCGGAGGTCGCCGCGCAGGCCAAGGGCATCCCCAGCGATTTCATTCCGTGGTGGGAGCCTATGGTCACCCGTGGTCTGGATAGCCAATCGAGCGTCGTCAGTGATTCGCTCGAAGGCCTGTATCTGCGCACGCTGCAACACTCTTCCCAGATCAAGGTGTTCAGCGATATTCCCTTGATCCGTGAAACCTCGATCCTGGAAGCGCAGGGCCGTTTCGACCCGCACGCCTTCGCCGAAGTGCGCTACAACACCTTGGACGAACCGGTCGGCAGCACCTTGCGTACCGGTGGCCCGGCGCGCTTCAGCGAGCAGGAGACCTTTGGCCGCGTCGGCGTGCGTGATGTATTGCCGACCGGCGGCCGCCTCGAACTCTCGCAGCGAGTGGGTGGCAAGGACAATAACTCGGTGTTCTTTGTGCCCGACGAGCAAGCGAATACGCGCTTCAACTTGAGTTTCACTCAACCGCTTCTGAACGGTGGTGGCATCGACTACAACCGCAGCACCGTCGCGATCGCGATGCTCGACAGCAAGGTCGCCGAAGACGAGTTCAAACGCCAGGTCGAATCCCATCTGCTGGAGGTCTCACGCGCCTATTGGGATCTGTACCGCGCTCGTGCCCAACTACTGCAAAAGCGCAAACTGGTCGAGAACACCGGCGCCGTGGTGCAGGAAATGAATGCCCGCCGCGAGGTCGATACCCTCGATAGCGAAATCGCCAAGGCCGAAGCCGCATTGGCCATGCGCGAAGCCGAAGGCATCCGCGCGGAGCTTGCTGTGCGCAACGCGCAGTCGCGCATTGCCGCGCTGGTTAACGACCCGCAACTGATCGGCGGCGAGCGCTTTGAATTCGTGCCGTCCGCCTCACCGCTGCTGACGCCGGTGAGTTTGAGCGAGCGCGACGGCTTTGAGCGTGCGCTCGAGAACCGGCCGGAGATAGCTCAGGTCATCAAGCAAGCCAAGGCTGCGGCCATTCGTGTCGACATGTCGCGTCGCGAGCTGCTGCCGGTGCTCGACCTCGTCATCGAAACCTACTGGGATGGTTTGACTGGTAACTACGCCGTGGGTCGTGCACTCAATAACCAGTTCAGCGACGGCGGCCCGAGCGCCGGCATCGGTCTGTTGTTCGACATGCCGCTCGGTAACCGTGAGGCCAAGGCGCGCAACGAACGGCGCCGGCTTGAGGTGCGTCAGCTCGGCAATCAATTACGCACGACCATCGACACCATCATGCTCGAGGTGCAAGTGGCGGTACGCGAGATCAATACCGCACAGCGCGATGCGGTAGCCAAGTACCATGCGCTAGCGGCAGCGGATAAAGAATTGAAGACGCTGCTCGCGCGCCGCGATGTCGATGCCGGTGCGCTCAAATGGACCGGCGTATATCTGAACGATGTGCTGGCGGCCCAGGAGCGTCAAACTGCGGGGGAGCAGGAGTACACCCTGAGCGTGGTGACCTACAACGTCGCTTTGCGCAATTTCGATCGCGCCACCGGCACGCTGATGCAGACCCAGCGCATCGTCAGTCGCCGCGAGGAGTCGGACGATCTGCCGTCGCTCATCCTTGAGAAACAGCCCTAGGGTGACGCCACGACCGGTGTAGCGCGATGGGGCGACGATGAATTTGAATTGGTTTCGTCGTCGCGCTGTTTCATTGCATGAGATTGAGCCGCTGGCCGCACGCGGCCAGCAATTGGCGCGGCTCGACAGCATCCGCTTCGAGGCCGCGCTGTGCGCCCTGCGCGCGTGCCACGATCAGGCAGCCAATAACAACGAAGCACTGGCCTTGGCGGCAGCAGCAGCCTGCCGCACGCTGGGACTTGAGCCCTTTGCCACCCAACTCTACGCTGCCTGGCATCTCAACGCGGGCGCGGTCTGCGAGATGGCAACCGGTGAAGGCAAGAGTCTCGCCGCCGCCCTGGCCGCCGCGACCTTCGCCCTGCGTGGCCGCCATGTGCACGTGGTGACGGTTAACGCCTACTTGGCTAAGCGCGATCTGGAGCTGTTCACGCCCTTGTTCGCGCAGTGCGGGTTGAGCGCAGCCCTGCTGCCGGCGCAAGGCAGTGTGCAGGACAAGCAGCAGTGTTACGGCGCGGCCGTGGTCTATGGGGTCGGTCACGATTTCGGTTTCGATTTCTTGCGCGATGCGTTGGCGGCGCGGGGTGATGGAGCGCCGGCATTAGGTGGCCGCTGGTTGGCCCACGCCCGTGGCGTGCCGCCTAAGGTCTCGGGCGCGATGCAGCGTGCACTTGATGTCACCTTGATAGATGAAGCCGACAGTGTACTTATCGACGAAGCGCGCTCCGCCCTGATCCTCAGCGGCACACCACGACAGCCTAGCCGTGACGCGCGCGCCTATCGGTGGGCCGACGCCGTGGTTGCAGACTTGCGGGTCGGACAGGACTACATCGTGCAAGGTGTGGGCCTGACCCTACATTTGACCGATGCCGGCGTGGCGCGCATCAGCGCCGATCTGCCGTCCGCGCTGCTGTTTCGACGCCCCTGGCCGCGCTATGTCGAGCAGGCATTGCGCGCGCGTCAGCTTCTTCGACGGGACGTTGACTACATGATCGGCGACGACAGCATCGAGCTTATCGACGAAGGCACCGGCCGTGCACTGCCAGGACGGGTGTGGAACGATGGTCTGCAGCAGGCGGTGGAAACCAAGGAAGGACTGACCATTACCGAAGAGTCCCACGCGCTGGTGCGGATCGCGCGGCAACGTTTTTTCCAGCGCTACACCACCGTATGTGGCCTGACCGGCACCGCGCGCGGCCTGGAAAGCGAATTCGCGCGCTACTTCGCGGCGCCGGTGATACGTGTGCCGTCGCGCCTGCCGAGTCGCCGCGTGCAGCTGCCGACGCGTTTTTTTCGCGACCGACAGGCAAAGTTCGCTGCGGTCAGTGCCCATACGCTGGACATGCATCACAGCCGCCGGCCGATCCTGCTCGGCACCCGCACTATCGACGATAGTGAGCAGCTCGCCGCAGATCTGCGCAGCCGCGGGGTCGGTTGCGAGGTACTGAACGCGCGCCAGGATCGCCACGAGGCGGATATCGTCGCCCGCGCCGGTCACGAGGGTGCGGTAACGGTCGCGACCAATATGGCCGGTCGCGGCACCGATATTCAGCTCGACCCGCAGGTGGTGGCGCGTGGCGGCCTGCATGTGGTTGGCCTTGAACATTACGAAGAAGGCCGCCTTGATCGGCAGCTGGCCGGCCGTGCCGGTCGCCAGGGCGATGCGGGCTCGGTACAGTTTTTCGTTGCCGCCGATGATCCCTTGCTGCGCACTTACGCAACGAGCTTGAGTCGTCGTCTGGCCGCCGCGCGCGAGGCCGAGATCAAGGGCGTGTCGGACGCGCACATCGCGCAGGCACAAGCACGCGCCGCGCGCAGCCATGCGGCGTTACGCCAGCGCCTGTACGATGCCGATTATGAGATGCAGAAAATCCTGGTGGCGCTGGATGACGCACACTAAGTCTGACCCACGGCCTAGTGCTGTGGCAGTTGGCGCGCTGCTGGCGATGGGAATCGCTGGCGTGGCAGGCGCGGTCGCAGCGGCAGACGGTGCTTATGGGTTGGACGGCTTTACCGAGCCCTATCGGTCGATCGAAGTCGCTGCACCGGAACCTGGTGTGCTGGCGGCGCTGGAGGTGCGCGAAGGCGCACTGGTCAAGAAGGGCGCAACGCTGGCGCGACTCGATACCCGCGCGCTCGAAGCCGCGCGCCACACCTCGCGCCTGGTGGCCGGTGCGGTCGCCCGTCTGCAGGCGGCGCAGGCGCAATTGCGCTTGAGCGAAACGCGCCTGCGCAAACTCGATGGTCTGGCGGCGTCCGGCAATGCACGGGGCGATGAAGTCGCAGTGGCGCGCGCCGAGCTCGACAAGGCGCATGCGGAAATTTCAGCGGTCGAGGAGATGCGCGCGGTCGAACGACAGAAGCTGGCCGAGATCGAATCCGGTATCGAGGAGCGCACCTTGCGCAGCCCGATCGACGGCGTGGTGATCAAGATCCACCACCAAGTCGGCGAGTTCGTCGGTGCCGGCGAGATGCGCGTGGTGACCGTGGTGCAACTCGATCCTCTGAGCCTGAATGTGTTCGCGCCAGCGGCGAGTTTCAACGCGCTGGTGGTGAGGAACAAGGTCGACGTGCAATGCGGTGATGGGCCGGCTCGGCAAGCCGAAGTCGAGTTCGTCTCGCCGGTGGTCGATGCCGAGAGTGGCACGGCACGCTGCAAACTGGTGCTGCCTAACGCCGACGGTGCGTTGCGCAGTGGTATTCGTTGTTCGGTGGTGGCCGCTAATCCCACCGAGGCCCACGCGGAAGGAAACAAACATGAGTGATGAACAGGCCTTGACAGTGCGTTACGACGCGGCCGATGTGCGCTACGCAGCGCAGTTCGTCGTGCAGGCCAGCAGCGAGGAATTGATCCTCAATTTCGCGGCCGGTCAGATCGAAGACGGCACGCGCAAGCTGCCGGTGCTGCCTGTGCACACGCGCATTGCGCTGACACCTAGTGGTGCGCAGCGTTTAATCCAGACCCTGCAGAACGCGCTGGTACAAACGGGTCATGTCGCGCGCCGCACCAGTACCACCGAAGCACGGGTGCCGGGCCTGGGTATCGAGGTCCAGCCGCCGCGCTCATGAATCGCCAGCTGAGCGAGCAGCGCGCCGCCGACGCCGGCGCCGTGGTTAACGTTGCCGACCTCGCACGGCTGCATCTGAGCGTCAGCAGCTGTGTGCTCGGTGCGCGTGACAGCGCCGAAGTCCTCGCGCGGCTGGTGCCCTTGCTGGCCTCGATCACCAACGCCGCTGCGGTGCTGAGTTGGTCGCGCCAGGCTGCATCGCACTGGCAGCGCGGCCCCAGCCAGGTCGCGCAACAGGTGCTGCAATGCCTGCCCGAGTTCGACGCTATTGCCGCTGACGAAGTCACGGCCGCAGTGCGTGAGTCACGTCTGCGTGTGACACGCCTGGATGCCAGCCGAGCCTTGGTCGCCTGCACCTTGCCGCTGGGTGAAGACGCTGCAACCGATCAGTGCCTGCAATTGATTCTGATGATCGGCAGTCAACCACTCGAACCGTTTCTGGTCATCCTGCAATTGCTCGGCGGCTATCTGCGCTTGTGCGCGCCACTGGCCCAGGCACGCCAGGAGACGCGTCGCCTTGAACTCGCCGCGACCTTGCTCGAACTGCACGAACAGGTGCTCAACAGCGCCCCCGGTGCGGCCTATCAGACGGTGTGCGATGTGCTGGCGCGCCATAGCGAATGTCAGGCCATGGTGTTCGTTACTCACGATCAACGCGGACGCTGTCGTTACCGTGCGGCGGCTGGACTGGGCCCCGAGGCGGCACGTGGCGAAACCGCTCAGACTGCCGAGCGCGCGGCGGTTGATGCGCTGTTCGGTACGTCGCCTGTCACCGCTTGGCGCGACGGCGATGCTGAGATCGCGGCGCTTGCTGCTTTCGCTCGCAGTCACGCCGCACAGCAGGTGTGTGCGATGCCGCTGCGGCTGGCCGATGGCCGCGCTATCGGCGTGTTGTGTGCAAGCTGGCGCGCGCCCACTCAACGCGCCGACGAACTGATGACCTTGGTCGAACTGGGCGGCAATCTCCTGGCGTCGATACTGGTGGCGCATGCGGCCGCGACACCCGGAGTCGTGCGCCGCGCCTGGCAGTGGTGCCAGCGCAGTCGCGAGCATCGCTATCTCGTGCCGAGCGTGCTGGTGCTAGTCGCGGCCGTGCTGTTTATGCCGGTCGCCCATCGCGTGGCCGTCGACGTGACGATGGTGGCGGCCGAGTATCGCTACGTGGCGGCGCCCTTCGCCGGCATCCTTGCCACCAGCCTGCGCAAGGTTGGCGACCGTGTGAAAAGCGGCGAGCTGTTGGCGGCGATGGATGGTCATGATCTGGCCAACGAACTAGGCGCCATCGAGGCCGATCTGGCCAAGGCCGCCAAGCAGCGCGACGTTGCCTTGGCGCAAGGTGCGTCGGCGGCGATGCAGCTGGCCAGCTATGATCACGAGCGCTTTGCGGTCAGGCGTGAACTGGTGCTGCGACGGCAAGGCGAGCTGCAAATCAAAAGCCCGATCAGCGGCGTGATCGTCAAGGGTGATCTCGACAAGGCCCGCGGTGCGGCGGTCGAGGTCGGACAGATCCTCTACGAGATTGCGCCGCTCGCCGAGCTTGAAATCGAAGCGGCGGTCAGCGACGAAGATGTGCGCTGGGTGCAAGCCGGTCAGCGCCTGGACTACGATCTGGATGCTTTTCGCGGCGCAGCGCGCACCCTGCATCTCGACCACCTGCGGCCGCGCGCCGAGATTCGCGATCAGCGCAACGTTTTTGTTGCCAGCGCGCGGCTCGCCAATACCGCTGGCGAATTACGGCCGGGCATGGCCGGTGTCGGCCATATCTACGTTGGTCGGCGGGCGCTGGCCTGGGTCTTGCTACACAAGCCGCTCATGCATCTGGCGCGCTGGTTGACGTGGTAGACCAGTCGCCTTATTCGTTGGCCGATCCGGGGAGTACCAGCCCGGCGTTGCGGCGTGATCTGCGCTTTCGGCGCCAGGACGAACAAGCGCCCGCCAGTTATATCGTCGAAGATCCAAGCAATGGCCGTTTCTTTCGCATCGGCATCGACGAATACGCGCTGTTGATGCTGCTCGATGGTCGCCGCAGTCTGGCGCAAGTGGTCGAACAGGGCGCGGCCACACTCGGCGCGCGTGCCTTCAGCGAGCACGAAGTGCTGCTCACCTGTCAGTGGTTGTGGCGCGAAGGTCTGCTCGATACCAGCGCGTCTCATCGTCTCCCCACCAGCGTGCCGTTGGCACGTTTGAATCCATTGTTCTGGCGTACCCGCCTGGGCGATCCGAGTCGTGTTCTCGACCGTCTGCATCGTCATCTACGTTGGTTACTGTCGCCCCTCGCGCTCGCTATCTGGGTGCTGCTGATAGCCAGTGGTCTGTATGTCATCCTGATCGATTTCGCGCGTTTTCAGCAGGCCGCCCACGGCATTCTTACACGCGACAATGCGCTATGGCTGGCGGCTATCTGGGTAGGCTTGAAGCTCGTGCACGAAACCGCCCACGGCCTGGTCTGTCGCCATTTCGGTGGCGCGGCGCGGGAGGCGGGGGTGGTGTGGATTTTGTTCATGCCGCTGGCCTATGTCGATGTCTCGACCATGTGGCGCTTTCGCTCGCGCTGGGCGCGCATTGCCACCGCCGCTGCCGGCATGGCTGCCGAACTCAGCGTAGCGGCACTGGCGGCCTTGGTGTGGTCGCGCAGTGCGCCGGGCCTGGTCAATCATCTGGCCTATAACACCGTTGCCATCGGCGGCATCGCCAGCCTGCTCGTCAATGCCAATCCGCTGATGCGCTTCGATGGCTATCACATGCTTGCCGACTTTCTCGCCATCCCCAATCTTTACGGTCGCGGTCACCAGTTTGTGCGCTGGTTGGGTCGTCGACTGGTACTCGGTCCGGCGGCCGGTCAGGCGCCGCGTTGGCCTGGTGGCCGCGAATCCGCCGTCGCTGTGTACGGCATGGCGAGCATGGTCTGGCGCGTCATGGTGACCGTGTTGCTGATGATCGCAGCCAGCCAACTATTGGCCGGTGCGGGTGTGCTGCTGGTCGTGGTGAGCGTGGCGCTGAGCAGCGCACCGACGCTAGGAAAATGGCTGCGCGCACTAGGCCGTGATCACGACATGCACTTCGTGGCCGCCGACTTCGTCCGTCCGCTGGCCATGCTGGCGGTCCTCATCACGCTCTTCGCGCTGCCGTGGCCGGGGCGCTTCGACGCACCGGCCCTGATCGACTTCGATGCCGTTAAGCCGTTGCGCACCACCGCTGGTGGCTTCGTCCGCGCCGTGCATGTCGCCGGTGGCGAACAGGTGCGACGGGGACAATTGCTGGCCGTGCTGGAAAACCCGGAACTGAGCGCCGCCCAGCGTGAACTCCAACTCGAACTGGCGGCCAGCGAAGTGCGCGTGTCGGCGGCCCAAGCCCGTGGCGATCTGGCCGCAGCCAGCGTGCTGGCCGGCGCACAGGGCGCGCTGCGTGGTCGCGTCGATGATCTCACGCGGCGCATGGCGACGCTGCGCATCACGGCACCCGATGATGGCGCGGTGATTTCGCCGCATCTCGAAAATCTCGTCGGCCAATATCTCAAGACTGGTGCGGAAGTGCTCACACTGGCCGCTACCGGCGCGCGGGAAATCCGCGCATCGGTGCCGGAGATCGATGCCCAGCGTTTTGCCGCCGCGCTTGGCCGCACGGTTGATCTTGAGCTCGATGGCGGTGAGCACGTCCGCGCGACGCTGGCAGACATCGAGCCACAGGCAGCGACCACGGTGGTCGACGCCGCGCTGACCGCCAGCGCTGGCGGACCGATTGCTGTGCGCATGGCGGTCGGCACCGAGGGCGAGGGGCTGCGTTACGTCGCACCGCGTTTTCTCGCGACGGCGCGTATCAAGCGCGCCGACCTGCCCGCCGCCGGACAGCGCGGCCGACTGCATCTGCCGCGCACCTATGTGCCGGCGGCACAAGTGATCTACCAACGTATTGCCGGCTGGTTCGACGCGAGTCTGCGCGCCGCCACGCGGGCGCGCACTTAGGCGCCGGCCAGCGCCTCAGGCTTACGGTCGATCCGGATTCAAATACTCGCTGACCAGATCGACCGTCGCGCGCTTGCCGAGGTGGAGGTAGTTTTCCGCCAGCCATTGTTCGGCGGTAGCGCGACCACGGTCGCGCAAGTCGGTCAGGAAGCGCCAGTCGCAATTGGCCTTGCTGGCCGCACCGAGGGTATTGAGCGCCTCGTCGGCGCGTATCGAATGGATGAGCATGTGGCGCAGTTTTGCGCGGTATTCATCCTTGATCCAGCCATCCTCCAGCAGCTTGGTGACGAAGGCGACGGCGCGGAATTCCTTCAGCAAGGCTGAATTGAAGGTGATTTCGTTAACCCGGTCGGCGATCTCGGCAGCGCTCTTCGGAATGTCGGCGCAAAAGATTGGATTGATGTGTACCACCACTACATCGCGGCTGTCGGTGTTATAGAACAGCGGAAACAGCGAGGGATTGCCCATATAACCACCATCCCAATAGAACGCGCCTTCGATCTCGATGGCCTGGAACAGGAACGGTAGACAGGCCGAGGCCAGCACGGCGTCGATGCTGATCTCCGCAGTGCTGAACACGCGAACATTGCCGGTGCGGATATTGGTCGCGCTCAAGAACAGCTTGCTGCCTGCGCAGCGCTTGAGTTCTTCGAAGTCAACACAAGCCGCCAGCACGTCGCGCAGCGGATTGAGATTCAGCGGGTTCAACTGGTAGGGGGAGAAGGTGCGCGTCAAGCTATCAAATGTGGTGTAGGCCCAGCTCTGTTCGGGTAGCACACCGAACATTTTTTCAATGGGGGTGAGCGCCAGCGGGCTGTAGGGCGCGGCGCTGCTACTTACGCGCTGCCAGAAATCATGCAATGCCTGGCGCGCGCCGTCGGATCCCCCGCGCATCTTGCCATAGGCATATACCACTGCGTTCATGGCGCCGGCGCTGGTCGCCGAGATGCCATCAAAGGACACGCGGCCATCCTCCAGCAGGCGATCCAATACACCCCAGGTGAAGGCGCCATGGGAACCTCCGCCCTGCAAGGCGAGGTTGATGCTGCGGACTTCATTATTCATCGGCTCGACTCCAGCTGTGCGGGGGATAGTGAAGAATGGGAGGGGTGGGTCACTCGATGATAACGGCTGGTCGCACCAGCGGGGTGTGTGCGCTGCTGGCTCGCCCTGCAACGGGCCGCACGCTCGTGCCGCGCTGAAGGCTAGAATGCCGCCCTGGTTTTCATTCCTCACAGGAGTTCAACATGAGCACTTCAATGCACACCCAGTCGGTGCTGGTCTTCACTCACGGTCTGCGTGCGCTGTC
>JANMJF010000050.1:0-1943 GCA_031371245.1 Pseudomonadota bacterium
GCCAGGTGTATGGCCAGCTACGCGGCACGGTGACGCGCGACCCGGTGTTCGATCTGGAAGCGGTGTGGATCGGTCCCGACCAGCGTGAACAGGCCCAGTCACTGGGCTATACGGTGGTCGATGCCAGCACCGTGATCGCGACCCATCTCAGTCAAATCGTGCAAGACAACGCGCAGTCACTGCTCGGCCACGAGGAAGCGCAGAAGCTGCTCGACGGTTTGAAGAAGACCAATGCGCGTCTGGTTGAAGACTTGGTACCGAAGCTGCTGCCGCTGTCAGTGCTGGTCAAGGTCTTGCAGAACCTGCTTGCCGAACACATTCCGGTGCGCGATATCCGCACGGTGCTCGAAGTACTGGCGGAGTTCGGGCCGCGTAGTCAGGACAGCAATTTCCTCACTGCCCAGGTGCGTACCGCGCTCGGTCGTTTGATCGTGCAACAGATCAACGGCTCGAACGCCGAGCTGCCCGTCATCACGCTCGACTTCTCGTTGGAACGCATATTGCAGCAATCCATGGAAACCATGCAGGGCTCTGCCATGTCACTCGAACCGAATCTCGCTAACCGCATGTTGCTTGCCTTGCGCGACGCGCATACCCAGCGCGAAGCGGCCGGCCAACCGAGTGTCTTGCTGGTCGCTGATGGCCTACGTGAATTCCTGGCGCGCTTTGCCCGGCCAGCACTCAAGGGTTTGCATGTGCTCGGTTTCAACGAAGTACCGAGTGATACGCAGATCCGCATCGTTGCCACGGTGGGCGACACGCTGAACAAGAACTAGACGTCAAACAACTGGCGCCGCGTGACAGGAATAGCGACTCAATCATGACACCCATAACGATAACGAGAGGCTGCGGACAATGAAGGTCAAGCGCTATTTCGCGGCCAATATGCGCTCCGCGCTCGACATGATCAAACAGGACCAAGGCCCGGATGTCCTGATCCTTTCCAATCGCAAAGTCGACGGCGGCGTCGAACTCATTACCGCCGATCAATTAACCGAGCAAGAGGCCGCGCGCTTGGCCGGTCAACAAGTTCCCAAGCGCCGGCCGGATGTTGCCGTCGCCGATCCACAAGCGGCCGTCACATCGGCAAAGCCTGCCGCGCGGCGCGTGCCGAACGTGGCTGGCCTTGAGCCGCAGGAAATGTTGTGGACCGATGCGACGGTGGTGACGCAGATGCGCGAGGAACTGAACAACTTGAAAGGTCTGCTGGAATCCCAGCTGTCGGGCCTGGCGTGGTCGGACTTCGGCTCCCGCCATCCGCTGCGTGCGCGACTGGTGCGCGTGTTGGGCCAGGTCGGGATCTGCCCGGAGCTGGCGCGTCAGGTGGTGGACAATGTGCCGGACGATCTTGACTACCGCGCCGGCTGGCATCGCGCCCTGGCGCTGTTGGTGATGCGCATGCAGACCCGCGACGATCCGATCCTGCGTCACGCCGGTCGCATTGCGCTGCTCGGACCAACGGGTGTCGGCAAGAGCACGGCGGTGAGCAAGCTCGCCGCGCGTTATGCACTCAAGGTCGGGGCCGAGAAGGTCGGCATCGTGTCGATGGACGATCGACGACTCGGCGCTCACCAGCAGATGAAGGCCTTTGGCCGTCTGATCGGCGTGGCAGTCCATGTCGCGCGCGATGCCCGCGAACTCGCGCAGGCGTGCAACGAACTCAAGGGCCGCAGCCTGGTGTTGATCGACACCCCTGGCGCCGCGCCGCAGGACAGCCGCTATCAGCAGCTGGCGCACAGTCTGGTCGACCTCGACGCTGGCATCGACTGCTACACAGTGTTATCGGCGACGACTGATTACCTGGCGGCGACCAAGCTGCTGCGGGTCAATGCCGCCCTCACACCCGCCGGCTGCATTGTGACCAAGCTCGACGAAGCCGCAACCTTGGGGCCGTCGCTCTCAGCCATCATCGAAGCCGGGCTGCCTATTGCCTATTGCAGTGC
>JANMJF010000077.1:0-5629 GCA_031371245.1 Pseudomonadota bacterium
AATCCTGCCCCCGCTACCAACCTAAAAGGCCCCGGGTATTCGGGGCTTTTTATTTTGGGCTGGAGAAAAATGGCTTGACGGACCGCTTAGAAACGCAGATTGAACCGACCGTAGCGGGGCTGGGCTACGAACTGCTCGGCATTGAACGCAGCCGTAACGCTGCCGCGCAACTGCTGCGTCTGTACATCGATCACGCGGACGGCATCACGGTCGAAGACTGCGAGCGGGTCAGCCGGCAGGTCAGCGACGTACTCGATGCTGAGCAGCTGGTGCGCGGCGAATACACGCTGGAAGTCTCTTCGCCGGGGCTCGACCGACCGTTGTTCACCCTCGAGCAGCATCGTCGTTTTATCGGCGCACAGGTAGCTCTGCGTCTACGCGCCTTGGTCGGTGGTCGTCGACGCGTGACAGGTTTTCTGCGCGCGGTGGCGGATGAGTCATTGCAATTGGAAGTCGAGGGCGAGGCGCTGGAAATACCGTTCCGCGAAGTTGAGCGCTCGCGGCTGGTGCCGGATTGGACGGCTGAAATGAATCGCCAGCGTAAGCTCGCGGCGGACTGAGTCAGTATAGGTATATAACTGATGAACAAAGAAATTCTAACTGTCGTTGATGTCGTGTCCAACGAGAAGGGCGTGAGCAAAGAGATTATCTTTGATGCGCTTGAGGCTGCGCTCGGGAGCGCCACCAGGAAGCGCTTCGATACCGATGTGGATTGCCGGGTGGCTATCGACCGCGCCACTGGCGACTATCAGGCTTTCCGTCGCTGGCAAGTGATCGACCCCGCATTGCGGCCGGCGCTCGATACGCAGGACGAAGGATACGCTGAGGCACTTGCCGCGGAACAGACCATAGTCGAGGGCGAGCTGCCCTATCCGGAACGTCAGATCTGGCTGACTGATGCGCAGGCGCAGAACCCCGCTTTGAAGGGTTGCGATTTCATCGAAGAACCGCTTGAGGCCGCTGAGTTCGGTCGTATCGCGGCACAGACTGCCAAACAAGTCATCGTGCAGAAAGTGCGCGAAGCCGAACGTGCGCAGGTCGTCGAGGCTTACAAGGATCGCGTCGGTGAATTGGTGATGGGTATCGTCAAGCGTGTCGATCGCGGCAGTGTCTACATCGACCTTGGTGGTAACGCCGAAGCTGTGATTACCAAGGAGCATCTCATTCCGCGCGAGATGGTGCGTTCCGGCGATCGTATTCGTGGTTATCTGTTCGATGTGCGGCCCGAGAAGCGCGGTCCGCAACTGTTCGTGAGTCGCACCGCCAAAGAACTTTTGATTGAATTGTTCAAGCTCGAAGTGCCGGAAATCGGCGAAGGTGTGATCGAGGTGTTGCACGTGGCGCGTGATCCCGGCCTGCGCGCCAAAATTGCGGTGCGCAGCCGCGATCAGCGTATCGACCCGATCGGCGCGTGTGTCGGCATGCGCGGGTCGCGCGTGCAGGCGGTGTCCAACGAATTGGGCGGCGAACGTGTCGACATTATCTTGTGGGACGATAATCCCGCGCAGTTCGTCATCAACGCGATGTCGCCGGCGGAAGTGGTTTCGATCCTGGTCGATGAAGATACTCGTGCGATGGACGTCGCGGTGGTCGAGGAGCAGCTCTCGCAAGCGATTGGCCGTAACGGTCAGAACGTGCGTCTGGCCAGTCATCTGACCGGCTGGGAATTGAACGTCATGACCGAATCGCAAGCCGAGCAGAAGAACGAGGCCGAGGTCCACAAGAACCAGACGATGTTCATGGAACTATTGGATGTCGATGAGGAGGTGGCCGCCATCCTGGTGCAGGAAGGTTTTACTTCTATCGAAGAGGTGGCCTACGTGCCAGAGCAGGAAATGCTCGATGTCGATGAGTTCGACGAAAACCTTGTGCAGGAATTGCGTCAGCGCGCCAAGGACGTCTTGCTGACACGTGCCATTGCCAAAGAGGAACGCCTCGGCGACGAGCGTCCAGCTGACGACCTACTCGCTATGGAAGGCATGGATGAAGAGCTCGCTTTCCGCCTTGCAGCGGCGGGTATCAAGACCATGGACGAGCTTGCCGAGCAGTCGGTGGACGAACTCCTTGAAATCGGCGACCTGGACGAAAAGCGCGCCGCAGCACTCATCATGAAGGCGCGTGAACCGTGGTTCGCCGTTGCCGAGCAGAATAATCAGATCGAGGAGCGCGCCGATGGCTGAAGTGACGATACAGCAGTTCGCCGGAGTAGTCGGCATCTCAGTCGAGCGTCTGCAGCAGCAGCTCGCAGAGGCCGGTCTGCCCGCCAAGAGCGCGGGCGATATGATTTCGGACGACGAGAAGACTCAGCTTCTGTCCTTCCTGCGCAAGATGCATGGCAAGCAGGATGCGACGCAGGAGCCCGCCAAGATCACGTTAAAGCGTAAGACAGTCACCGAGCTTAAGGTGCCTGCCGATCGCGGTCGTGCACGTCCTCGTCCTGGCACCGGACCGGCCGCTAAGCCGGCTACCGCCAAGACCGTCAGCGTCGAGGTGCGTAAGAAGAAAACCTATGTCAAACGTAGCGTGATCTTCGAAGACGAATCGGCGCGCATCGAAAAAGAAACCGAGGAGCGCGATCGCCTGCGCGTCGAGGAGGAAGCCGTGCAGCGGGCCGAAGACGAGCGCCTCGCTGCGGAGCGTGCGCGCGTCGAACAGCAAGAGGCCGAAGCCGAGGCGAACCGCGTGCGTCAGGAACAAGAACGCGTGGCAGCCGAGCGCGCGCGTGTGGAGACCGAAGCCCACGCCCGCGCGGGTACGACACCGAGCGCCCGCCCTGTGGAAGCCACGCCCCGTGCCGAGCCGCCGGTGTTCCGGCCGTCGAGCAACGCTGCGGCCGCGCCGGCCGCGCCCAGCGGTCTGGTCGACAAGAAGAAAGCGACGGTCAAGGGTAAAGGTCGCGAGCGTGACGAGCGCGATACCAGCCGTGACGGCGGTCGTAAGGAACTACACGTCGCGACGGACAAGTCGGGACGCCGCCGCAAGAAGCCGGCCACCCGTCGCGTTGTGCCCGCAGCGGGCGGCGCCAAACACGGTTTCGAACGTCCGACAGCGCCGCTAGTGCGCGAAGTACTCATTCCTGAAAGTCTGACTGTCGCCGAACTCGCGCAGCGGATGTCGGTGAAGGCAGCCGAAGTGATCAAGGCCATGATGAAGCTCGGCACCATGGTCACCATCAATCAGCTGATCGACCAGGAAACCGCCGCAATTGTGGTGGACGAAATGGGTCACCAGGCCAAACTTGTGCATGGCACCGCGCTCGAACAGGTGCTGCGTGAGACTGCCAAGCTGGACGACGGCAACCAGGCGCCGCGCGCGCCGGTCGTGACCATCATGGGCCACGTCGACCACGGCAAGACCTCACTGCTCGATTTCATCCGCGATACGCGGGTGGCGGCCGGTGAGGCGGGCGGTATCACCCAGCATATCGGTGCTTATCGCGTCGATACCGCCCGCGGCCCTATCACCTTCCTCGACACACCCGGTCACGAGGCCTTCACGGCCATGCGTGCGCGTGGCGCGCGGGTGACGGACATCGTCATTCTGGTGGTGGCCGCCGACGATGGTGTGATGCCGCAGACCGAGGAAGCGATCAAGCATGCCAAAGCCAGCGGCGTGCCGATGATCGTGGCCATGAATAAGATGGACAAGCCGGAAGCCGATGCCGAGCGCATCAAGCAGGAACTGGCTGGCCGCCAGGTCATTCCGGAAGATTGGGGTGGTGACACACAGTTCATTGCGGTTTCGGCCAAGACCGGCCTCGGCATCGATAGTCTGCTCGAAGCGATTTCGCTGCAGGCCGAAGTACTGGAGTTGACCGCCTCGCCCGATGGCCCGGCCAAAGGCACGGTTATCGAATCACGGCTCGACAAAGGGCGTGGCCCGGTTGCGACGGTGCTGGTGCAGAGTGGGCGTTTGAAGCGCGGTGACGTGCTTTTGACCGGCGCCGAGTACGGTCGTGTGCGTGCCATGGTCAACGCGCGCGGCGAACAGCTGCTGGAAGCCGGCCCGAGCGAACCTATTGAAGTGCTTGGTCTGTCGAGCACGCCGAATGCCGGCGACGAGGCGATGGTGGTGGAGGACGAGCGCAAAGCGCGCGAAATCGCTTCCTATCGTGTCGACAAGGATCGCGAGACCAAGCTCGTCCGCCAACAGGCTGGCAAGCTTGAGAACATGTTCGCGCAGATGAAAGACGGCGAGCAGGCCTCGGTGCGCATCCTGCTGAAGGCCGATGTGCAGGGCTCGGCGGAAGCCTTGTCGGAAGCGATTACCCGCATGAGCAGCGCCGATGTGCGCGTCGATCTGATCGCGGCGGGTGTTGGCGGTATCAACGAATCCGATGTCAACCTGGCCTTGGCGGCCCGTGCCACCATGATCGGTTTCAACGTGCGGGCCGATGCCTCGGCGCGTAAGCTGGTCGAGGCCGAAGGTGTGGATCTGCGCTATTACAGCGTGATCTACGATGTCATCGACGACGTCAAAGCCGCCATCAATGGCCTGTTGTCGCCAGAAATCCGCGAATCCATCATCGGCATCGCGCAGGTCAGAGACGCCTTCCGATCTTCGTCCATGGGTACCATTGCCGGTTGTCTGGTGACCGAAGGCGTGGTGCGCAAGAGCAGCCCAATTCGTGTCTTGCGCGATAGCGTGGTGATTTACGAAGGCCAGCTCGAATCGCTGCGCCGTTTCAAAGACGACGTTACTGAAGTGCGCTCCGGCACCGAATGTGGTATCGGCGTGAAGAATTATAACGACGTCATCGCAGGCGATCAGATAGAAGTCTTTGAACGTACCATCGTGGCACGCACAATCTGAGTGCGCAGCGTGGCCACCCGTGACTTCAGCCGCACCGATCGCGCGGTTTCGACTGTGCGTAAGGCGCTGGCTGAGCCGGTCAGTGCGCTCGCGCGCGCACGAGGTATCGCCTTGGCGACCATTACGGAGGTCGAAGTTTCTAGCGATCTGCGTTACGGCACAGTACATCTGAGCGTCTATGGCGACGACGCACAGCAGGCTGAATTTCTGGCGGCGGTGCGCGGCCAGGCGGCGGCCTTGCAAGCCGTGCTCGGCAAAACCTTGCGTACGCGTAATGTCCCGGTGTTGAGTTTCACGCTCGACGATTCGATCGCGCGCGGCGATCGCATTAATCAAATGCTGCGCGGCGCAGAGCCGACGCGCGGCGAGTAAGCTATTGGTGCCTTCAAGCAATTCCCGTCCGCGCAAACGGCGCGGTCGTCCGGTCAACGGCATTCTGTTGCTCGATAAGCCCATCGGTATCAGCTCGAATGCCGCGCTGCAGATGGCCAAACGGGTGTTCAGTGCCGCCAAAGCGGGCCACACCGGTAATCTCGACGTGTTAGCCAGCGGCTTGCTGCCGGTCTGCTTCGGCGAAGCGACCAAGGTTTGTCAGTTCCTGCTCGACGCGGACAAGCGCTACCTTTCCGAATTCACCCTCGGGCGGCGCACGACCACCGGCGATAGTGAAGGCGAGAGCGTCTATGAACGGCCGACTGATACCATCACCTTGGCCGACGTCGAGCGTGTGGTGGCCGGCTTTCGCGGGCCGATTGAGCAGTTGCCGCCCATGCATTCGGCTTTGAAGCACAAGGGTCAGCCGCTCTACAAGCTCGCC
>JANMJF010000089.1:0-3992 GCA_031371245.1 Pseudomonadota bacterium
CCGATGTCAACACTAACCCGCCGCATCGCTCTTGCCCTCCCCTTGTGCGTGACGTTGCTTCAAACCGTCGATATCGAGTTCGATATCGTTGGTCAAAGGATGGCCCGGCGGCAGATATTCGTTCTCCATCATCGTGCCGCAACTCGGGCAATAGAACTCGATGATGCGGCACCAGCTGGGGTCCGGTGCATAGGTAAATTCGTACTTGTCCGGATCCAGGATCGGCCGGTGAATCTCGCGCGGGTCGCGCTCGTAGACCAGCAGGCCCTCTTTGTAGGGCGAGCGCGCCGGGCCGATGTCATGTCCGCAGCGACGACAGTGCCAACGTTCGGCGTCGAGATCGATTTCGAGATATTCAGTGATTGCGACGGCGTGTTTGGCCATGATTATTTGCTCTCCACAAAGAGGTCGCCGTTGCTCGAAACGCGCAGACACCAATCAGCGGCGACCACACAGGTCAGATAGCTGCCGCGCACCAGCGCCGGTCCCGACACTTGGTCGCCGGGTTTGAGCACCGCGTCGTCGAGCAGCGCAAGTTTGCTCGCGCCGCGCCCGTCGAGATTGATCTCGACCGTGTTGCCACCGTTGACTGCGGTGTAACGCGTGACCGTGTTGGCCAATAGCTGGGTTGTCGGCAGTTCAAAAATCCCGCGTACGGTGAGACGCAGATCGGTTTCGCCGGCGCCGAGGCTGGCCTGGTCGCCGCGCTGCGGACGTTCGACCGCGTAGTCGCCGGCGGCTGCCCACAGACTGATGTCATAGCGGCACTTGGCGGGGTCGACCCCTTCACCATACATATCACGCTCGACACGGCGGCGCAGATCGCTGCGCAATACGGAGATGTCGCTATTGGCCGCGATCGGCACTTGGTATTGGTGGGCGAGGTGGCTGAAACCGATACCGAAGGCACTGAAGACCGAGGACAGGCGCGGGATCAGCACGCGCTTCATGCCTGCTGCTGCGGCCACGCCGCACGCGATGATCGGGCCGCCGCCGCCGAACGCCAACAACGTGGCGTCGGCGGGCTTGCGTCCAGAGTGCTTCAAGGCCTCACCGACGTGACGACCGATGGTGACCTGGAAGGCGCTGATGATGCTCGCCACGGCTTGCTCAAGGTCGAGCTTGAGCGGCTCGCCTACCTGGGTGCGGATGGCCTGCTCGGCACGGGCGCGGTCAAGCACCAGTTGGCCACCGAGATAGTTGTTCGCGTCGAGGACGCCCGCCACCAGCAAGGCATCGGTCAAGGTCGCCGCAGTACCGCCACGACCAAAGCAGGCCGGTCCCGGTACAGATCCGACACTGTCCGGGCCGATGGCAATGGCACCATTGGCGATGCGCAGTACCGAACTGCCACCGACACCGAAACTATCGATGGTCGGTAGCGCGAACGATGTCGCCGCACCTTCGATCTCACCATAGGCGAGCTGCTTGACGGTCTTGTCGACCACCACCGAGATATCGGTCGTGGTGCCGCCGACATCCATCGCCACCACCGCATTCAAATCATAGTGACGCGCATAGGCCAGCGATCCCTCCAGGCCACCGCGTGGACCCGAACCCCAGGTCTTGATGGCCGTGGTCTTGGCGACACGCGCCGAATCACCGTCGTTGCGGAAGATCAGCAAGGGACGACGCAAATGCTGCTCTTTGCAAATGTTTTCCGCGCCGTACAGAAAATGCTCCATGCCCGGGTGCAGATAGGAATTCACCACCGCCGTCACGGTGCGGCGCGCGAGATTGGAATCCTGCGCGAGTTCGGAGGAGATCAGGAACGGGATCGCGCCCAGCAGGTGGCGCGGATAGCGATCGAGCAATGCGGATTTGATGTTCTGTTCAGCGACTTCCGAACTCAGCGCCACCACCAGTCGCAAGGCACCGGCAGCAAGCAGCAGATTGATAAGCGTGGTCAGCTCGCCAGCGTTGATCGCACCGTCTTTGTCGACTTGTATACCGACCGGCGCCTGCGGCACCATCGCCGCCCATAAATCGTTGCTGCCGAGACTCTCAATCGCGCCGTAGACGCCTTTTTCCTGACCGGCATCGACCAATAGCGCAACTGCGGTGCCTTTGTGCTCGACCACTGCATTGGTGCCGGAGGTCGTTGAATAGCGCAGGCAGTCCGCTTCGCGAATCAAACGCGCCGTATCTTCTTGGCCGAAGAGCTCGCGCGAACCGCGCTTGAGAACGTCGAGAAAACATTGGGTGAGATCGTGCGGCGTGGTGGGTGACTTGGCGTGCACCACCGTCGTTCCATCGCTGATACAGACGTCGGTGAAGGTTCCACCATTGTCGATGTTGACCAAGATGCCCATGGCGTGCGCGATCCTCCGCGATAAAACGATGTCGTGATTTTGCTGCCCGACCGACTGAGGGGCGGTCAACGCTGGCCACGCATCATCGGTTGCGACGCACCGCTCGGCAAGCGATCACGGGTGATTGTGTGGCGCGGCAGGCGCGTGCAGGCACTCAATAGGTCGGCGGATCGATATCTGGTAGTTGGGTGTCGGCCGTTTCGATCAAACTTCGCGTCGCCTCGACAGCGCGCTCGGCAGCACTCGTACGATCGAAGCGCGCCACATGGAATAGCGCATCGCCTTCGTTGATCAGCGGCAGACAGGTCTGGCCGATGATGATGCCGTCGTATTCGCAACGGACTTCCTCTTCCAGCGCACCAAAGGGATCGGAGATCACCCCCAGTCGATCGCCGCGCCGCACACGCTGACCGAGTTTGACGTCGATACAATGTATACCGCTGCGCGCTGCACGCACCCAACGTGTATGGCGTGCGACCAAGGGCTTGGGTCCGTCGTCGCGCCGCGGGCGCGCCGGCAACATGCCTAACGTGCGTAGAGAACTCATCACGCCCTGCAGACCGATGCGGATCACGTGTTCATTGAAACGCAGTCGCTCACCGCCCTCGAACAATACGACTTTCACGCCCAGTTCGCCGGCTGCCTGGCGTAAAGAACCATCGCGGGTATTGGAGTTCAACAGCACCGGCACCTGAAAGCTGCGCGCCAGTCGCAAGGTTTCCTTATCGTCGAGATTGGCGCGGATGTGCGGCAGATTGTTGCGATGGGCAGCGGCGGTATGCAGATCGATGCCGTAATCGCACTTGGCCGCGATTTCACGCAGAAAGAGATGCGCCACGCGCGAGGTCAGCGAGCCGCGCTCTGAGCCTGGAAAGGCGCGATTGAGATCGCGCCCATCGGGCAGGTAACGGGTCTGATTGATGAAGCCGAAAACATTGACGATGGGAATGCAGATCAAAGTACCGCGCAATTGGCGCAGGGTGTGGTGCTGGCGCAGCAGGCGATGAATGATCTCGATGCCATTGATTTCGTCGCCGTGAATGGCCGCGGAGACAAACACCGTCGGCCCGTCCAGGCGCCCGCGTACAACTTCGACCGGCATCGCCAGCGGGCCATAGGTATAGAGATCGGCGAGCGGAAACTCAATCTTGACCCGCGTGCCGGCAGCGACAGCCGTGCCAGCGATGAGCAGTGGTGCCCTGTCCATCGGCTCAGCCTCGACCGCGGGTCTTGGTCGTACAGCCAACACCCTGGCTTTCCAGGAACTCGATAATCTGGCCGGCGATGTCCTTGCCCGAGACCTGCTCGATGCCGCGCAAACCTGGCGAGGAATTCACTTCCATGATCACCGGGCCGTGATTGGAGCGCAGTAGATCGACGCCGCAGACATTCAGCCCTAAGGTCTTGGCCGCCCGTTGTGCGGTGGAACGCTCTGCAGGCGTGATTTTGACCGCGCTCGCCGCGCCGCCACGATGGAGATTGGAACGGAATTCCCCCGCTGCGCCGGAGCGCTGCATCGAGGCCACCACCTTGCCGCCGATCACCAGGCAGCGAATATCGCAGCCGGCCGATTCCTTGATGAATTCCTGCACCAGGATATTGGCATCGAGGCCCATGAAGGCCTCGATCACGCTCTTGGCGGCGTTCTTGGTTTCGGCCAGCACCACGCCCAGGCCTTGG
>JANMJF010000103.1:0-6117 GCA_031371245.1 Pseudomonadota bacterium
TCTGCCGAAGTTCCGCGCCGAACAAAGCGCTGCGCTTGCCGAGGGTAAATATCTCGGCATCGGCTTCGGCTGTGGCGTGGAATTATCGGGCGTCGCCTCGGAACTGCTGGTGCCAATGGAAAACCAGCCGGGCTATGGCGCAGCGACCGTGCGCCTCGATCCACGCGGCAAGGTGCTGGTCTTCGGCGGCGATGCGCCCGGTGGCCAAGGTCACGAGACCACCACCGCACAAGTTGTCGCCTCGCTGTTCGGCATCTCACCTAACGACATCGTGGTGACCACTGGTGACACCGGCACCACGCCGTTCGGCGCCGGCAGCATCGGTGCGCGTAATGGCTCCTATTTCGTCAGTGCGGTGGCCAAGGCCTGCGGCGAATTGAAAGATAAGATCACCCGCATCATGGCCCATGACTTTCAGATCGAAGCCAGCGTCCAGCACTTCGAGTTCAAGGCGGGCGAAGTGGTGTACCTGGGCGATCGCAGCAAAAAGAAGACGTTTCGCGAAGCGGTAGAGCGCATCATCATGTGGCCGATCAACATGCCCGCGGGCGAAGTGGGCGGCTTAGATGCCACCACGTTTTTCGAGGCCGCCAAGCCCATGATCTGCTTTAACGCCGATGCCTGCATCGTCGAAGTCAACATCGAATCGGGGGACTTCAAGATCAAGCGCTGGGTAACTTCCGAAGACGTCGGCACGGTCATCAACCCCAACATCGTCGATGGCCAGATGCACGGCGCCATCGTGCAGGGCCTATCCAACGCGATGTTCGAGGAATTCGTCTACGACGATCGGGGCCAGCAGATGAGCGCCGATTTCGAGCATTACAAACTCGCCACGGCGGCTGACGTACCGGACATCGAAATCACCTATGCCACCACGCCCTGCCCGCACACGCCGCTCGGCACGCGGGGTATCGGCGAAGGCCGGCCGAGTTCGGTGCCGGGCGCGCTCACCAATGCGGTGTGCGATGCCTTGGCGCCCTTTGGTATTGAAATTAACGAATTGCCGCTGCGCCCCAACCTGGTTTGGCGCAAGCTGCAGATGAGCCGCAAATAGGACGGGAACAATCCATGTCGAAGCAACGTAAGGTCATCATCACCTGCGCCGTGACGGGCGCCATTCACACCCCCTCCATGTCGCCCTCGCTGCCGGTCACACCACGCGAAATTGCCGACGCAGCGATCGAAGCCGCCGCTGCCGGCGCCGCGATTCTGCACCTGCACGCGCGCGATCCGGACAACGGCAAGCCGACCCAAGACCCCAAGTGGTTCCGCCAGTTCCTGCCGATGATCATCGAACGCACCAATGCCGCGATCAATATCACCACCGGTGGCAGTCCCTATATGACGGTCGAGGAGCGCATGCGCCCGGCCACCGAAATCGAACCGGAAATCGCCTCGCTCAATATGGGCTCGATGAATTTCGGCCTGTTTCCGATGCTCAAACGCTTCAAGAACTTCAAGCATGACTGGGAAGTGGAACACCTCGAAGGCAGCCGCGACCTGGTGTTCAAGAACACCTATCGCGATATCGCCACCATTCTGCGTCTGGGCAGCGATCGCGGCATACGCTTCGAATTCGAGTGTTATGACACTTCTCATCTATACAACCTCGCCCACTTCCTCGAAGAAGGCGCGGTCAAGCCGCCGCTGTTCGTGCAGACCGTATTCGGCATCATGGGTGGCATCGGTGCCCACCCCGAAGACGTGATGCACATGAAACGTACCGCCGACCGACTGTTCGGCGACGCCTACGTGTGGTCGGTGCTGGGTGCCGGTCGTAATCAGATCCCCGTCGCGGCCCAGGCCGCCGCCATGGGTGGCAATGTACGTGTTGGTCTCGAGGATTCGCTATGGGCGGGCCCCGGTCGGCTGGCGGAAAACTCCGCCGAGCAGGTACGCTTGGCGCGCAAGATACTCGAAGGCCTGTCACTTGAAGTAGCGACACCCGACGAAGCGCGACAGATGCTGGCCCTCAAGGGGCCGAACACCATGAAGCTTTGATTTAATGAATGTCCGAATTTGTCGGACCCACAAGGGCAGGCGAGGCGCTCGCCTTCGCGGATGATCTCACCATGCAACTGACCGAACAGATCCGTATCAGCGCGCCGCGCGAACGCGTGTTCGCAGCTCTGAACGATATCGAGATCCTGCGCCAGGCGATCCCCGGTTGCGAAGCCATCGAGGCACTCTCGCCGACTAATTTCAAAGCCACGCTGAGTGCCAAAGTCGGGCCCTTGAAAGCACGCTTCACCGGCGCGGTGATGATCACTGATATCGTCGCGCCGGAGTCCTACACCTTAAGCGGTGAAGGCAAGGGTGGCCCGGCGGGTCATGCCCGTATCAGTTCACACGTGCGCCTCGAAGCCGATGGCGCGACCACTATCCTGCACTATGACGTGAAGGCCGACATTGGCGGCAAGCTTGCCCAATTGGGTGGCCACCTGGTGGAAAAGACCGCGCAGAAGCTGGCAGGAGAATTCTTTGCGAAGTTCGAAACGTTGTTGAAGCCCGCAGCAGTGTCGGCAGTCGGCGATGCCACTGACGCGCCAGCAGAAGCCAGCAGCAAAAGCCGCTGGTGGTGGCTGAGCGGCATCGTGCCGGTGCTTGCGCTAGCCCTGCTCGCGCGCTGAACACCGCGTCTAAGACTTCACATCAGTAAAGGCGGATTCCAGCCGGCGGCGCAAATCTTCGACGCGCTGACGGTTCGCGCCCAGATCCGAATAACCGACCCGCGACGAGGAGCGCAGCTGCAAATGCGTGTTATCCATGCGCAGCTCGAGATCGTCGACGAAGCGGAACAAGCCGCTGGTGTAGGTGGCATGCAGATAACCCGCTTCCTCACCCACGATCGTCGCGCCGCTGGCCGCCAGCACGTCGCGTATCACCCGCCAGCGCACCTCGTCCGGCAACGTCGGCAGCGCGATGGGTTCTACCCAATGCCCGTTATCGCTGC
Organism: Pseudomonadota bacterium; assembly: GCA_031371245.1. GTDB lineage: Bacteria > Pseudomonadota > Gammaproteobacteria > JADJYF01. The sequence continues at coordinate 2,957 of JANMJF010000103.1, forward strand.
TGGTGCCCGCATCGCTGCACACACAATGCGGCGCGCTTAAGCACTCGGCCAAATGTCCGTTGCGCACACCCGCAGCGGCTGGTGCAACACGCGCCGACCACCAGCCGAGCAACGCAAAAACCACGGTGATGACTGCCAGTAGAGAAATGAAGATACTCAGGATTCTTGTGACAGCCATAGCTCGCCTTCTCCGTGTATCGTTGGGGGGTGAGGCCCGCACGCGCGGCGCTAATGTCAACGGTGCCGCACCGTCTCAGCCGCACGCTAGCACGAATGCGATGCACCGTGATTAAGCGAGTACATCGGCTAAGTGGTTAGAATCCAGCATCTGCCCCCAAAGATCAGGACCTCACCTATGGACATCACCTCGCATTTCGCGCGCAGCGCACGCCATACGACCCACTACCTGGCCGCAGGTCCGGTCGATGGACCACTGCTGATCTTCGTCCACGGCTGGCCTGAGCTGTCGCGCAGCTGGCGCCATCAGCTGCCGGTGTTCGGCGGACTTGGATACCGCGCCATCGCGCCCGACATGCGCGGCTACGGACACTCATCGAACTACACTCGTCACGAGGACTATGCGCAGCAACACGTGGTGGCCGACATGCTCGAGCTACTCGCAGCACTGGGTGGTGAACGGGCGGTGTGGGTCGGCCATGACTGGGGTAGCCCGACGGTGTGGAATCTTGCCAGCCATCATCCCGCCCAGTGCGTGGCAGTCGCCAATCTGTGCGTGCCCTTCGCCACTATCGAACTCGGCTTCGATACCTTGATGCCGCTGGTCGACCGCGATATCTATCCCATCGAGCAGTTCCCGGCCGGCCAGTGGGACTATCAGTTGTTCTACGAAGAAAACTTTGCGCGCGCCACGGCGGTATTCGGTGCCGACGCTTACCGCACGGTGAAGCTGCTGTTTCGCAAAGGCTCGCCCGACGACGCCGGCAAACCCGCTTTCACTGCCCAGGTACGGCGCAACGGCGGTTGGTTCGGCCCGCTCGACGTGGCACCCGATCTGCCGCGTGATGCCGACGTGGTCACCGACGAAGACCTGCGCATCTATGCCGAAGCGCTTGCCCGCAATGGCTTCTTCGGGCCCGATTCTTACTATATGAACCATATCGCCAATGCCGCTTACGGCGCGCATGGCAGCGCCACCTTGGATTTGCCGGTGCTGTTCATCGGCGCACGTTACGACTACGTGTGCGAGACCGTTACCTCGCGTCTGGCCGAACCGATGCGCGCCCGTTGCAGCAATCTCAGCGAAGCGGTGGTCGACGCAGGGCACTGGCTCGCACAGGAACGTCCGGCCGAGGTCAATGGGTTGTTGGCACGCTGGCTGGCCAGCTTCGTTGCGCAATCGTGGCCGGGGCCGGCCCTAACCTGAACTCGCAGTTATGGCCGCTCAAGCCGCAAATCGATGGCATATACTCGCGGCACGACAGATGTAGGGGGAGTCAGCATGGCGCGCAAAGGCCAACTCAAGCTCGAAAATTATGGCGCGACCATGCCGGTCACTGGCGAAGCGGTACAGAAGCCGCCGTTCTACTATCGCCACATGGAAATGATGTTCATCACCTACCGCACCGACGAAGATGCGGCGGTGGCGTGGCTGCCGGAGCAGATGGAACTCGACAGCCCGGCCACGGCGACCGTGATCGTCGCCCATTACGGCGCATCGACTTTCGGCCCCTATAACGAGGCGATGATTGCCATTCGTGCGCGTCTCGACGGCCAGCTGGTGAGCTATTACCCGGCATTGTTCACCGACAACGAGGCACCGCTCATCGGTGGTCGTGAGATCTGGGGCTTCGCCAAAAAGCTCGCGCGCATCGAGATTCGTCACGAAAGCGAAGTGATGATGGGCCTGGTCGAGCGTCCGACCGGCAACCGTCTGCTGACCGCCGTGATGCGCAAAGTGACGCCGGTGCGGACCGAGGATTTTGTCCTCACGCCTAGCGTTTCGCTCAAGGTCATTCCCTGCGCCACGCAGGCCAAACGTCCGGCCCTCGCCCAGCTCATTGGCAGCGCGCTGGAGCTGGTGCCGCACATGGGTGCGAATGGCATCGCGGATATCTGGACTGGACCCGGCTCGCTGCATTACGACACGCCCTCAGCGGTCGATCCCTGGTACAAGTTGCCAGTGCTCGATGTGCTGGGCTGTTATGCCGGCACCTTTGATGCGGTGCTCAGTCATGGTCGCATCCTTAGAGAACTGTAACCCGTTACCTTGTCGTTAAGTCCGAATTAAGCCCGGCGCCTTACTATGTTCGAAGTCAAGTCGGGATCGCCGCCGCACGTGGCGCGGCTTGCCAAGGAGTATTGCTGTGTTCGAGATCAAATCGTCGACCGCCAACCGCCTCGCGCGCGTTCGCCCGTTGTTGAGTCTGCTCGTGCCGCTGTGTCTCGTGCCGCTGGCTTCCTGTGCCAACGACACCTATCTAGCGCAGAACTACTCGACGGCCACCCCCGGCTATGGTCAACCGAGTTACGCAGTGCCGCCGCCTGGCTACACCACGCCGAATAACGGCCAATTCCTGGCCCCGCCCCAACTCGGCGAACTGGTTTCACGCATCGCGCTCTACCCCGATGATCTGGTCGGCATCATTCTGCCAGCGTCCACCTATCCGCTGCAGATAGTGCAGGCGGCACGTTATCTGGACGCGGTCCGTGCCAATTCGACTTTGAGTCCCGACGACAGTTGGGACAATGCCGTGGTCGCGTTGCTGAACTATCCCGACGTGATCAATATGATGAACCGTGAACTGGATTGGACCGAGCGCCTGGGCCAAGCGGTCATCATGCAACAGGGTGACGTCATCGCCGCCATCGGCCAATTCCGTGCCCAGGTTCAGGCGGTCGGCAATCTGCGCAGCGACGACCGCCAAATCGTCGAATACGAGCAAGGCGCAATCCGCATTCGGCCGGCCAATCCGCAGATCATCTATGTGCCGCAGTACGAGCCGGCGCGCGTCATCGTTTATTCCAGCGAGCCAGCCTTTGGCTATTTCCCGCGGCCCTACCCGGTGTATTACTACAACTACGCTTCGGGCTATCCGTCGGGCTTCAGCAATTTCTGGGGTGTGAGCACGATGTTCACCATCGGCTGGGGTAGCAACAGCGTGCGGATGCACGATTACGATTATTACGACGACCCGCGCTTC
>JANMJF010000125.1:0-2978 GCA_031371245.1 Pseudomonadota bacterium
TCGGCCAGCCAGTCGGCGATGGGGCGCGCCAGAAAATCCTCGACCGAGATGCCGTCGCCGCCTACCAGCAGCGTGCGCTGCACTTTGAAGGCGGCGGCAAAGGCCGCCGTGCCGGGGTGGGCACTCGGCGCCCTGCCGCTCTTTACGTCGATGGCTGTCAAACGCGCGCCGACTTTAGCGACGAAGTCGACTTCCTGGCCGCGATCCCGCCCGTAGTAAAGTTCGCACTCACCCGCGACCGCGGCATTGGCCAGATGGGCGCCGATCGCCGATTCGACGAGTCGGCCACGAAACTCGCGGTCGGACTGCACTTGTTCCGGACTCATATGCGCGGTGACTGTCAGCAGCGCCGTGTTCAGCACTTGCAGCTTGGGACTCGAGCCGCGGCTGCGCGCCGCGTCGCCGGCATATTTCGGCAGGCCGCAGACCATGCCGGCGCCGGCCAAGAGATCGAGGTAATGGGCGAGCGTGGTGGTGTTGCCGGCGTCCTGCAGTTGGCCGAGCATCTTGGTGTAGGAAAGGATCTGGCCCGAGTAACGGCAGGCTAGTTCAAACAGGCGACGCAGCAGCGCTGGTTTGTCCACGCGGGTCAGCAACAACACATCGCGGGCGATGGACGTCTCGATGAGACTGTCGGCGATATAGCGCGCCCAGCGCGCGGGATCGCCGATCAGCGGCGCCGCGCCGGGATAGCCGCCGAAACTCAAATATTGATCGATAGACCAGCCAAAGGCGTCGCGCATCTCGGCGTAAGACCAGTGCGGCAGACGCAAGATCTCGAAGCGACCCGCCAGACTCTCGGTCAGTCCCTGGGCGATCAGTAGCGGCGCCGAGCCGAGCAGCACCACTTTGAGTGGGCGTTGCTTGCGGGTGTCTTCATCCCACAGCCGCTTGACTGTCTCCGACCATGCCGGGATCTTCTGGATCTCGTCCAGCACGAGCACCGCGCCGTCTTTGCCACCAAGCTCCAGCCGCGCCGCTTCCCACTGCTGGTTGATCCAGTCGGCCCCTCGAAGCGTCGGCTCGTCTGCGCTAACGTATCGTAGAGGTAGGCCCAGTTCAGCGGTGACCTGTTGAACCAAGGTCGATTTGCCCACCTGACGTGGACCGGCCACTACCTGCACGAAGCGGCGTGGCTCGGCGAGCCGCGCCGCGAGGACGGGCCCCTGGGGGCGCTGGTAGTCGGTTTGCTTTTTACTCATGACGCTGAGTATTTTTACTCAGTGCGTTGAGCAGGGCAAGGAAGCGGCGGGCAAGTTCACCCGGCATCAATCCCCAAGAAATATTCCCTCGCGCGGTAACACTGGCACGCCGGCCATCCTGATTGTCGCGCCCCAGGCTCTCTACATCCAACGGATGATGATCAGTAGTATGCGATTGGCCTACCCGGCTTGGGCAAGAACCACGTCGTCAAGGTGCTGGCCTTGGACACGATCAAATACGGCGACAAGGTCACCTAGCGCCAAGCGCGCACAGGCCGCCTAAAGTCCGTCCGTGCCGCCACCCCGCTGGGGGAATTTGCACCGCCCACAGACAAAGGAGTTTGAGCTGGTCGTCGGGGAAAAGGGGCGCCGGCTACTCGTCGCACGCTGCATAACCTGGTCCGGATATCTTACAAACGCGGTGCACGATGCACACTGCAGCTTCGTCATGCCTTCGTGGCGGCGCTATAGCCCCTGCACATTTCGACACGATTCGCCCCCAGAACGCCAATGGAGTACTCGAATGGCCGCGGAAATCAAACCATCCAAAGACCTCACGCTCTCAGACCGCCTGTCGCGCCTCTCATTCACCCAGGCCTGCGCGCTACTCGGCGGGCCGGTCGAGGGCAAGAAGCTACTCTACCAGGGGGGCAAATTGCCGGTTGACGATCTGGCGACGCAAACATGCTTCACCGCAAGCAGCTTTCGACTTGCGCTGCCTACAGAAGACGTCACGGTGACGATTTCGATGCAGCCCGACGCACTTCAACAGCTACGCTTGGACTGCAATCGCTGCCCACCACCATGCATCCATGCAGGGGCCGCGCTGTCGCTCATTCTCGATTCGAAAACGGCCCTCGGTCTGGCGCGTGCGCCACTGGAGCGCCCGCCGCTGGAGCCGCTCAGCGACGAGGCTCTCATCACGCGCGCGCTAGCCGAGCGGCAGCAGCGGGCAAAAGAAGAAAAGATGTCCGTCGAGGCGATCGGCACAGCTCGCACGCCGTGGCTCGATTATGCCGTGACCAGCAAGCTCAGTGGCAAGACCTACCGCGTGGCGCTGCGCGGCAGCGAACTCGGCGCGTCCTATTGCACCTGCCCGGACTATCGAACGAACACGCTCGGCACCTGTAAGCACATTCTGCACACGCTGCAAAAAGTTCGTCGCCGCTTCGATGCGGCGAGTTTTCGCCGTAAACCGCAGCAGAAGGAAACCAGTATCTATTTGCAGTATGGCAATGAACTTGCCCTGCGGCTTGGCGCTCCCGCGCGTGCGAGCGTAGCGGTGGCGAAGATCATCGACCCCATTCGTGATCGCGATATTCACGACGTCAGCGATCTGATCCGGCGCCTCGATAAGCTGGAAGGTCTCGGTGAAGGCGTCCTCGTCTATCCAGACGCCGAGGAGTTCATTCAGCAACAGCTTTTCCGCCAAAGAATTACCAAGCTGGTCGCTGACATTCGCCAAAACCCAAAACAATCGCCGCTGCGGTCCACCTTGCTGAAGGTCGAGCTGCTGCCTTACCAGATGGACGGCATCGCTTTCGCGGTCGGCGCTGGCCGCGCCATTCTCGCCGACGACATGGGCCTCGGTAAAACCATTCAGGGTGTCGGCGTCGCCGAGCTTCTTGCGCGCGAAGTCGGCATTACGCGCGTCCTGGTGATCTGCCCGACCTCACTGAAGTCGCAGTGGCGCAACGAGATTCATCGGTTCTCTGATCGTACATCGCAACTTGTAGTTGGGCGCGCTGCCGATCGCGCGGCGCAGTACCAAGATGG
>JANMJF010000257.1:0-8477 GCA_031371245.1 Pseudomonadota bacterium
GGAAACGTTAAAAAAATACCGGAATCGCTGTCTGTCTTCCCTGCCGGTCGGGTAGCAGATAGCTAAATTAAAGATTCGGCTAAGCATGTAGAACCGACGGCAGAAGATTTGCGGACGCGGGTTCGACTCCCGCCGCCTCCATTCCAAATTTAGCAAACTGTCGAAATATAAGGATTTATTTCGACAGATCTTAAATTGCGTTCGTCGAACCCAGCCTCGCGGATATCGCTACTTGAGCGCTGAGTTTGAATTTCGAGAGGCAATTGCGCCACCAAAAGCACTTTCAATGTCGCGCCAATTACAGAGCTGTCCTTGATATCGCCCGACCATGGACCTTTCGGATTGTGCACGCGGTGCGCGGAAATTCGAGTGAGGCTCCGATACAAGGACAAAATGACGGCATTGCCGGCCAGGGCCCTCGCCTTCAGCGCCAAGGCCGGGCGGGCTTCTATCACCCGCCCGGGCCCTCAACAGCGCGTCACTTCAGTCCCGCCAGGAATTCGATGAGACGTCGATTGGTCTCGGTCGGCCTTTCCTGCTGAATCCAGTGTCCACAACCGGGGAACACCGTCTCACCCCGGTAATCGGCGATGACTTCCCTAGCGCGCGCCGTCGACTCCGCGCCCCACCAAGTCGCAACGTCGTATTCGCCGCCGATGAAGTACGCGGGCACAGCCAGCTTGGTACCGGCGTAGCGCTCCATGAACACTTGGTCTTCAGGAAGATTGCGGTAGAAGGACAACGGACCGTGAAGACCTGAACGCTGGAAGGCCTCGATGTAAACCGCAAGATCCTCTTCGCTCAGCCATGGCACGGGCTGAGGAGCAAGAAAGCGGTCTCGCATGCGTGTGCCATGGGGAATGCACACCGCGCTCTGACGGATGAGTGTGATGGGATCGGCGGCGGTAAGCGAGAATCCTGCGGTCGCCAATCCTTCACCGGACACGGAATACATGATGCCCCTGATCCAGCCGGCGAGGTCGGCCTCGACTTCATCAAGAATCGGGCCCAGCGTGCTCCAGTAGGTGTGATAGAAATCCTGACCTGGTCCGGCCAGTTCGCGTTGGTATTCTTCCACCGGCTTTTCACCGAAAGGATTGCCCGGCACGCCGATGAGCCCTTTGCCCGCGAACGGCACGCTCATGCCCACCACCCCGCGGAAAACCTCTGGATGCATCCATGCCGCGCTCCACACCACGGGCGCGCCCCAGTCATGCCCGACCAGCACCGCCTGCGTTTCACCCAGCGCTTTCACCACACCCACGAGATCCGCCACCAGGTGATCGATGCGGTAAGCCTCGGGACGCCAGAACTTCGATGAACGCCCATAGCCGCGCTGCTCGATGGCAACCGCGCGATAACCCGCGGCAGCCAATGCCGGCAATTGATGGCGCCACGAATAGGCAATCTCCGGAAAGCCGTGGACCAGCAGGACCAGCGGCCCCGTGCCTTGTTCGATGGCGTAGATGCGTGTGCCATCTATGTTGAGCAGATGTTCGGTGGATTCTGACAATGCACTATCTCCTGTTGAAATTGGGCGAGCGGAGTCGGCGCTCGGCATGGGGCTGCCAGCGACGACCCGGTGTTTTCGAGGGCCGCGGCGCGTTTCAGACGCCGCGCGTTCGACCACCGCCGTTCGGTACTCGCCGCATCAGGCGACGCCTGCCGCAAACACACTCAGATCCTGCGGGCCGCCGCGCTCGAGCGCACGCATGTATGCGGGGCGCGCACGCATTTTTTGCACCCACGCTGTAAGCGCCGGAAACTTGCGCAGCCGACCGCGACACTCAGCGAACTCGAGCGCCCAGGCAAGATTGATGTCGGCCTCGCAGAAGCCTGAAGCCAAAAGGCTGTCGCGCCCACCTAGGGACGTCTGCACATAGGCCAAGTTGTTGTCGATCTCGCTGTCAAAGAAGCCCTTGAAGGCCTCGTTCTCGACCCCAGTCCAGGCCGACACCAGATCGACCACGAAGCCCGGGAACAACGTGCCTTCCGCATAGGCGAGCCACGCAAGATATTCGCCATAGTCACTGGCGCCAGACGCGCGGCTGAGACGGCCGCCCGCGCAGACGTTGCAGATGTATTCCAGGATGGCTTCGCTTTCCACGATGACATGTCCATGGTGCTCAATCGCCGGCGATTTTCCGAGCGGATGCACGGCGGCCAGACTCTGCGGCGCGCGCATGGTCTCCGGATCCCGGAAGTGCTTCACGACGTCGTATTCGATGCCGAGTTCCTCGCACAGCCAAAGAACACGCTGGGAGCGGGAATTGTTCAGATGGTGGATGCGTAACACGATCGCTCTCCTCAAAAGTGATTTGAATGTCTATTTACGCGCGGCGCGTGGTTGAATGAATTCATTGCTCACCGAGCCGGCTTCGGAAAAGGTGCTGATCAGTGAGAAGATCATCACGCGCGCGCTCCCACAATGAGACTGATCTCATTCGTCACCATCGTGCCCACACGTTGCAATACGGGATGCGGCGGCGTGACGGAGCGCGCTACGTGCATGCGGCACACGAGGTGCCGACGAACTGCGGCAACCATTGGCGCTGGTGGTAGAGTTCATGGGAGGGCGGCACGAAGCAGATGACAGACATCCATCCCACGCTCATCACCGCGCCGACGAGCGACCAGCCGTGCAAATTACCCTGCCCAACCTGCCATGCCAGCAGCAGGAGCAGGCCGGGCGCCGACAGTGTCGACAGCCATGCCGGCAGATTGGCAAGCGCACGATTGGTCATACGCCGCTCGGCATGATCCTCGGGCAAGAGCGTATCGAGCACCGCCAAGGCGAACAGCGTGGAGAGGCCCAGCCAGGCGTATTGCCCGCCGCACACCAGACCCCAGGCAGTCAGCAGTTGCAGACCGAACGCCAAATAGTAGCGAGCGTAATCCAGAATCATCGACGCCTCCCCGGCTGCCTGAGTGAAGTGAATAGTCAGGACGCCGGGTCCTGGTGAAACCCGTGGGTCGTTCCTTTCTGCGCGCAGGCAATCTTCTTCCACCGTTCCATCATGGCGTCGAAAGGCGCGGGATCAGGCTCTTCGAGCAAGCGCATCGCGAAGCCACGGGCAAGGCTGAATGTCATCGCCAGCACGTCCTCCGCGGCCGACAGTGACCAGCCGTGATCAACGAGCTTTTCGAGCCATGCCCGCTCAATCTTGCTGCGATATTTGACCGTAATGGCCACGAGTTGCTGGCGAAGTGCTTCGTCATTCCCGCCGCACATGAGGATGTCCAGCACCACGCGAAAATGGGCTGAGAAAAAGAAATGTCGGGCGTCCTCTACGAGGGCAGAAATCGGATCGCTGTCGGCCGGCGTGTGCTGGATGCGCGACAACGAAGTGGCGGTCGCCTCTTCGTATGCGTACTCCATCGTGGCAAGGGCCAGGTCGCTCTTGGTCGGAAAGTGGTGCATGTACGCGCCCTGGGAAACCCCGGCCAAGCGAGTCACTGCCGCGGTTCTGAAGTTCACATAACCATGGTCGCGGATCTGCTCGAAGGCAGCCTTGCACAGCCGCTCTTTCATCGCGGCCGTGCGTTGAGCTTGAGGTACGCGCGCAGGGAGTCGAGGGCGAGCAGTAGCTGTATCAGTTGGCATCATGATTCACCGACATCCGGCAGCAGCTTGTGAAACGGGCGTCGCAAGGGCCGACGCGTGATATATCGCGCCTCCAGCGGCCGTCGACTCTAAAGAAACCGCCCGACTGCACGGTATCTTTTTGTTGACAAGATTGTCAACGCTGGGCAGAAATGAACACATATGTTCTCGATTACGGCCATTAGAATAAAAAACCAGTTGACAGCACCACCCCAATATCGAATAAAACAGACCAAGTGCACGGTATCTAAATTAATCCGAGCTCCTACCGGTCGAACCTGCGCTCAGGACCGGGCCAGGCATGGGTCCGGCGACTTGTCGATCATCGTGACTCCCATGATCGGCTCGGGTGTAATACGGGGCGGGCGCCATTCCCATGCCCCGTTAGCGTTCCCACCTTTCCGTGAAACGTCGAGGTTGCCCTCCATGCACCCCTTGTCACCCCATTTGGATCGGACATGAATATTCCTGACGGTTTCATCGCAGTCGTGAAGCGCGACTGCCCCACGTGCACACTCGTCGACTCGGTGCTGGTTGAACTGCAGAAGCACGACAAACCCCTCACGGTGTTCGTGCAGGATGATCCAAGCTTCACGAAAGTTGCCGAAGCCCGTGACGACCGCTCGCTGGAGGCATCCTTCAAACTCGCCATCGAGACCGTACCCACCCTGCTCGAATTTCGTGGCGGAGTGGAAGCGCAGCGCGCCATCGGTTGGGAGCGCAGTGAGTGGCAGCGCTTGACCGGTGTTGCGGAGCTGGGTGCCGGGCTGCCTGGTTATCGGCCGGGATGCGGTTCCAAGTCCGTCGAGCCGGGCATCGCGGAGCGACTGGCGGTGCGCTACGGGCCCCGCATCATGCAATCGCGGGTGGTCACCGTTTCCGAGACGGAAGACGACGGCGAGCTTTGTTTTGAGCGCGGCTGGACCGATGGTTTGCCGGTGCTATCCCCCACCGAGGAACGCGTCTACCGAATGCTTCAGGGCACCACCCGCAAGCCCGGCGAAGTGCTGGGCGCCATGCCGCCCACGCTCGCCACCTGCAATGTCGAGAAAGTCGCCATCAATGCCGTCATGGCGGGCTGCAAGCCGGAGTACTTCCCGGTCGTCCTCGCCGCTGTGGACGCGGCGCTCGATCCGGCTTTCGGCCTCCACGGCCTGCTGGCAACGATGTGGCAGTCAGCACCGATGATCATCGTCAACGGCCCGATTCGCCCCGCCATCGGCATGAACTGGGGCGGAAACGCCCTCGGCCAGGGTAATCGTGCCAACGCGACCATCGGTCGCGCACTTCAGCTCTGCGTGCGCAATATCGGTGGCGGCAAGCCACAGGAAACGGACATGTCGAACTTCGGCAGCCCGGCCAAATTTTCGTTTTGTTTTGCGGAAGATGAGGACACGCCGTGGGCCACCCTGGCCGAAGACCGTGGCTTTGCGCGCAGTCAATCGACCGTAACGCTGTTCAGCGCCGATGGCCCTATCGGGTGCGCGGATCAGAAGTCCCGTGCGCCGGAGGGCCTGGTGTATTCCCTGGCGGGCACCATGCGCGCCGTCGGGCATATCGATCTGGCCAAAGGTTCGGATGTCGTGGTGGTCATCAGCCCTGAGCATGGCCGCGTTTTCGACGACGCGGGATGGAGCAAGGCGCGGACCGTCGCGGCGCTGCACGAAGCAACCCGCATCCAGGGTCAGGATCTGGGCATGAACAGCAACGAGGCAGGCAAAGGTTCCAACGCGCCCGCGTCCTCGACCCTTCCAAAATTTCGGCCCGACGGCGGCATTACGCTCGTTCGTGCCGGCGGCGCCGCCGGCATGTCGTCGGTCATCATTCCCGGCTGGTTGATGACAGGTGCGGCCGGCACCGACCCGGTTACCAAGGAGATCAAATCGTGACCATGCGCTTACTCGACCCAACCGATGAACGTGATTCGCTGGAGCGCTCACCGCGCGGCAAACCACGTTCCATCAAGGGACTCAAAGTCGGCTTGCTCGACATATCCAAGGCCCGCGGCAACGTGTACCTGGACAGACTCGAAACACATTTTCGTGCCGAGGGCCTGGAGGTACTGCGCTTCAAGAAGCCGACCTTCACGCGACCGGCACCCGTACAACTCATCCAGGAAATTGCCGGACGCTGCGATCTCGTCGTCGAGGGACTTGCCGACTGAGGCTCCTGTACGTCGTGCAGTTTGCATGACATCAGAGAACTCGACAGTCGTGGTATCCCCGGCGGTTTCATCGCATCCGAGGCCTTTATCGGCGCGGCGGAAAGTCAGCGCAAGTTGTTGGGATTCAATGCGGACGCCGTATTCGTACGACACCCCATCCAAGATCGCACCGACGATGAACTGCGAGCCCTCGCCGACGAAACGTTTGCGGAGGTTCTGAAGCTGGTGCTTGGCGAGTGAACTTCCCAAGCGGCGGAGCGAAGTTCGACGTGACAGCCGGCCTCTGAGGCTGGCTGTCAGTGCTTGGCGTCCGCCCCGTCCGGCTCGCCTGACCTTACCGTCACGCCATTCGCCACAAGGCGCGGGTCAGGCCGCACGCTCCCCGCTTCACAGGCGTGCAAGGAACGCATCGATTGCCGCGTTCGTCTGGGCGGGTTGCTCGAACTGGGGAAAATGGGCCGAGCCGTACACCTGCGCGAAGCCCACGTTCTTGAGGTGTCTTCCAATGAAAGCCTGGTCGTGTGCACTCGCGCTCAACCACAGCATCGGCTGGCGAACGCCATCGGCAATCGCGGCGACGTCAATCAACAGACCTTCGAGTTCCGCGATCTTGACCGCATCGGAGGTCTGCGCGGCCTCCGCGACGATATCCCGCACCGCCGCGCGGTCACATTTGGCGTCGAAATAACTGGAATACCAGCCGCGAAATGCCTTGCGCGCCGGCGCCCGCGGTCCCCGCAGCACCTCGATCATGGAGCGCAAAATTGAAAGCAGCGGATGGCTGGCCGCTCCCTTCTTCGGCACGGCATAGAGGAACGCATCGACAATGACACCGGCGCGCGCCAGCCGCGGCTCAGCGCGCAGAAACTCGAGCGTGCCCGCCGCGCCGCCCGCATGCCCCACGGCCACGACGCGCGAGAGACCGGCGGCTCGCACCACGGCGGCAATGTCGGCCGCATGTCCTTCGGGATTCTGTCCGTCACCACTTGTCGTCGAACGACCATGACCGCGACGGTCAAGCAAGAGCACGCGCCGGTGCTTGCCGAAATAGCGTGCCTGCTCCGCCCACAGCTCATGCCGTGAACACCAGCCGTGTACGAATACCAGCGGCGCGAGCTTACTTTCCCTGCCAACCAGCTTGTAGAAAATCCTGGTGCCATCGGGCCGGACAAGAAAAGGCATCTTGATCACTCCATTCGATAAAGCGACTGCCAAGGCGTGGCGCTGGTGCAGCCTTCAAAAAACTCCTAGGCAGAGGCAGTTGTAAGCCATGACATCTATTATCGCAACGCTGCGCGGCGCACGAATGGGGCACATGCATTGGGAAAGCCGGAGCTGTCGCACTGGAACTTACCGACGGCTTCGTCGGCCGCGACGGCAGGTAGTTGCCATCTTTGTCTGAGTCGACCGCCGAGCGAGTTTTCCAATAGAGTGCTGGACAAGAACGCCCTTGGACGGGTGTGGATGGGACAATGGTTCTATAGCGGAAACCGCCGTTGTGTGTAAGCGGCTGAATGGACTCACACCACGAACGTGCTCAGGTGCCGGTCTCCCCATGTACGCCACCCCGGTCCGGCAGAATCAAGGACGACGACTGTCGGCAACGATTAATCGCGATGAAGTCTGCTGCAAGGGAACAGTCTTTCAAGGCGAAATTTCAGGAGGTGTTCTCGGGGGTATTACCTAGAAATCGAACCGGTCAGAATTGCGTTTTCCTCGCAGATCTCACAGTTTGCGTGAATTAGTTCAACCCCCGCCGCCTCCACTCAAAATTTAGCAAACTGTCGAAGTATAAGGATTTATTTCGACGGTTCGCAAAACGTTTTCCTCTAGCGATGCCATTTCCTGAGACAGAGATATCGGAATTTCGCGCCTACCGGATATGTTGGGCCATAAGTCGCTACTGAATAGCCCTCTACCGTCGAACCATCACTTAAACCGGATCGAAATGCTTGGTTTGTTTAAGGACCCGTCGCACCACACGCGACGACATCGTCCCGCAGTGCCACAACGTCGCAACCTTACGGACCGGACAAGAAGCCGGTGTGCTTTGCCAATTGGGGGGCGTAGCATCTGCTGAAGAAAAACGGTGGAGACGGCTGGGATGTCAACACAGGGAACCGTGGGCCTGGATGCGGCCCGTCTGATCCAAGCGGCTCATGATCTCGGGCCGACCATTCTCGCGCTGCGTGACGACATTGATCGCGAGCGCCGACTGCCTGGTCCACTCGTCGAAGCGCTGCGGGATGGCGGCTTCTTCTCGCTGTGGTTGGCCAAGGAGTTCGGCGGGCCCGAGCTGAACCTCCCGGATTTCGTCCGTGTAGTCGAGGCGCTGGCACAATACGACGGCTCGGTCGCATGGTGCGTGAGCAACGCCGGAACCTACAGCATCTTCTCGGGCTTTCTGCCCAGTTCCACAGCGCATCGTATGTTCGTCGAGGAGCGCGCCGCTGTCGCGGGCAGCCTGGTACCCTCGGGCAAGGCGGTGATTTCAGACGGCGGTTTTCGCGTGTCGGGGCGGTGGGCTTACGGCAGTGGCATCATGCACGGGGACTGGGTGCTTGGCGCATGTACCGTGCACGACAGCACCGGCCCGCGCCACGGCCCGGATGGCGCGGCCGAGACCATGGTCGCGTTTTTTCCTGTGCGCGATGTAAAAGTAATCGACACCTGGAGCGTGGGTGGTCTGCGTGGGACCGGCAGTCACGA
>JANMJF010000321.1:0-10139 GCA_031371245.1 Pseudomonadota bacterium
TCTCTTGGTACCGGGAGGGGGAATCGAACCCCCACATCCTTACGGATACCAGATTTTGAGTCTGGCGCGTCTACCAGTTCCGCCATCCCGGCAAGGTGTGCGAAGGGCGGCAAGTATATTGAAAGCGCGGTGTGTGGTCGACTGTCGTGCGGTGTGCTCTGGTAGACTCGCGCCGGTGCAGCTTTCCGACTTCGATTACACCTTGCCTGACGCTCAGGTAGCGCAACATCCGACCGCGCGGCGTCGCGATGCGCGGCTGTTGGTGCTGGGTGAAGAAGTGGGCGCGTGGATCGATCGTGGCATCGCCGACGTAGCGGCCTTGTGCCAACCCGGCGACGTGATGGTGTTGAACGATACACGCGTCATTCCGGCGCGCCTGTTCGGTCGCAAGGTGAGCGGCGGCGCGGTCGAGATTTTGATTGAGCGGATAATGTCGACGCACCAGGCCATGGCCCATCTGCGCGCCAGCAAGCCGACCCGGCCCGGCACGCGCATCAATCTTGAGCCCACCGGCGCGATTGAGGTGTGGGGCAGGGAAGGGGATTTGTTTCTGATCGAGGGCGCCGACGGCGCCGAGTTACCGGATTTGCTGGCGGCCAGCGGACACATCCCGCTGCCGCCCTATATCACCCGCGCTGACGATAGCCTGGACGCCGAGCGTTACCAGACGGTGTTTGCCACGCGACCGGGCGCGGTGGCAGCCCCGACAGCCGGCCTGCATTTCGATGCAGCGCTGCTGGCCGAGATCACCGCGCGCGGCGTCAGTGTCGCCAAGATCACTTTGCACGTCGGCGCCGGCACCTTTCAGCCCATCCGTGGCGACACTATCGAGGGCCATGTCATGCACGCCGAACGCATCGAGGTGACGGCCGAAGCCTGTGCGGTCATCGCTGCGGCCCAGGCCGGTGGCGGGCGGGTAGTCGCCATCGGCACGACGGTCGCGCGGGCCTTGGAGAGCGCGGCCCAGGGTAGTGGTCGCCTCGCGCCGTTTCGTGGTGACACGCGGCTTTTCATTCGAGAGGGTTTTGAATTCCGGGTAGTCGATGCGCTCTTGACCAATTTCCACCTGCCGCGCTCGACCCTGCTGATGCTGGTGTCGGCCTTTGCCGGTCACCGCCGCATCATGGCCGCCTATGCCCATGCAATCGCGGCGGGCTATCGTTTCTTCAGTTATGGCGACGCGATGTGGTTGACACGCGCTAGCGCTCAGGCGACTTCGTGACCCTACAGTTCGAACTTCAGGCCTGCGACGGTGGGGCTCGCGCCGGGCATCTGAGCCTGCGCCATGGAGTGGTCGAGACCCCGATTTTCATGCCGGTCGGCACCTATGGCACGGTCAAAGCCATGACACCCGAGGAACTCATCGGCCTTGGCGCCCAGATCGTGCTTGGCAACACCTATCACCTCATGCTCAGGCCTGGGCCCGACATCATCGACGCCCACGGTGGCCTGCATGGCTTCATGCACTGGCATAAGCCCATCCTCACCGACTCTGGCGGATTTCAGGTCTGGAGCCTGGGCGACCTGCGCAAGATCCGCGAAGAGGGTGTGACTTTCCGCTCCCCCATCAACGGCGACAAGATTCTCCTCACACCCGAAATCTCCATGCAGGTGCAGCGCGCGCTGGGTTCCGACATCGCCATGGTGTTTGACGAGTGCACGCCCTATCCGGCGAGCGTCGCCCAGGCTGCCGAGTCGATGCGCCTGAGCCTGCGCTGGGCGGCCCGCAGCAAAGCGGCCCATGGTGGGCCGGGCGCCTTGTTCGGCATCGTGCAGGGCGGGGTTTTCCCGGCGTTGCGTGCGGAATCGGCGGCCGGTCTGCTGGACATCGGCTTCGATGGTTATGCCATCGGCGGGCTGTCGGTGGGCGAGCCCAAGGACGACATGCTCGCCATGACCGTCCATACCGCAGGCCTGTTGCCGCCCGAGCGGCCACGTTATCTCATGGGTGTTGGCACGCCCGGCGATCTGGTCGCTGCAGTCGGCGCGGGGGTCGACATGTTCGATTGTGTAATGCCGACCCGCAACGCACGCAACGGGCATCTGTTCACCAGCCAGGGCGTGGTGCGCATCCGCAACGCCCGCCACCGTGCCAGCACCGAGCCATTGGACCCGAGCTGCGACTGCTACACCTGCCGTCATTATTCGCGCGCCTATCTGCATCATCTCGACCGTTCGAACGAGATTCTGGGCGCGCGGCTCAATACCACGCACAATCTGGCCTACTATCTGCGCCTCATGCGTGACGCGCGGACGGCGGTGCTGGCCGGCCGCTACGCTGAGTTCACGCGCGCCTACTGCGCACAATACGAGTCTGACCCAGGCGCCTGACAACGCTGCGCATGCCTGTGCCATAATGCGCGGCCATTTTTCGAGACTTTTCATGGACTACCTGATACCTAATGCATGGGCACAAGCGGCAGGCGGCACACCTCAAGGGCAGCTGATCAATTTCCTGCCGCTCGCCGTTTTGTTTCTAGTCTTCTACATGTTTCTCATTCGGCCGCAGATGAAGCGCCAGAAGGAACACGCCAAACTGGTGCGCGAGCTCGCCAAGGGCGACGAAGCCGTGACCACCGGTGGACTGCTTGGCCGGGTCACGGACGTCGGTGCCAATTTCGTCAAACTCGAAATTGCCAAGGACACCGAGGTCAAAATCCAGAAGCACGCTATCGCGCAAGTCATGCCTAAGGGCACCCTCAAGGAAATGTAAGGTGCCCGCGTCTCTGGGCTGGCCCTGCGCTAGCCGTGCGCCGCGACACTCATAAGTAGATTCGGATCCCATCGATGAACGAATACCCGCTGTGGCGCTATATCCTGGTGCTGGTCGTCATGACCGTCGGCATCCTCTATGCCCTGCCGAATATTTACGGTGATGACCCGGCGCTGCAGGTCTCGGCGCGGCGCTCGGAGATAGTCGACGGCGCGCTCGCAACGCGCATCGAAGACGCACTGAAGAGCGGCGGCGTCGCGCTCAAACACAGCGAGTTGCAGAACAAGCGGGTGCTGTTGCGGTTCAACGATGTCGAAGCCCGGAGCAAGGCGCGGGACATCGTCGAAAAGACCGTCGGCGAGCAATACATCGTGGCACTGAACATGGCGCCGGCCACCCCGCAGTGGTTGCGCAAGATCGGCGCCAAACCGATGTACATGGGTCTCGACCTGCGCGGCGGCGTGCACTTCCTGATGCAGGTCGACATGGATGCGGTGCGCACCCAGACCGACGAACGTTTCGTGTCCGAACTGCGCACCGCCTTCCGCGATCAGAAGATTCGCTATCGCTCGATCGCCCGTGAAGCCGGCGGCGGGGTGCGCATCAGTTTCCAGAACGAGGAAATGAAGCAGAAGGCGACGCCCATACTGTCGAAAGAATTCGCCGAATTGCAGCGCCAGGAACAGAGCGACCCGGCCGAGCTGCTGCTGACCGTCAGCGCCAAGCTCACCAACGACGTGCGCAAGACCGCCATCAAACAGAACCTCACCACGCTGCGCAACCGGGTCAACGAATTTGGCGTCGCCGTGCCCGTCATCCAGCAGCAAGGCGAAGGCCGTATCGTCGTGCAGCTGCCTGGTGTCGAGGACACCGCCGAGGCCAAGAAGATCCTGGGCGCGACCGCGACCCTCGAATTTCGCCTGGTCGACTACAACAACGACGCGCAGAAAGCGCTGGACGGCGGCCACGTGCCGGTCAATTCCAAGATCTTCTACGACAAGGCCGGCAAGCCCATCCTGCTCGATAAGAAGCTCATGCTGACCGGTGAATACATCATCGACGCGTCCAGCGGTATCGAACAAAGCAGTGGCGGGCCGGCGGTGTTCATCACGCTCGACGGCAAGGGCTCGCGCCTGTTCAGTCGCGCTACCCGCGACCAGATCGGCAAGCCGATGGCGGTGGTCTACATCGAACAGCGTAAGGGCCGTCCCGTCGAGCAGGTGATCAATGTCGCGACCATCCGCGACGAACTGTCCAAGCGTTTTCAGATCAGTGGTCTGGACTCCCCCGACGAAGCCCATACCCTCGCACTGCTGCTGCGTGCCGGCGCGCTGGCCGCGCCGATCGAAATCATAGAGGAACGCACGGTCGGCCCAAGCTTAGGCCAGGACAACATCGACAAGGGCATGATGTCGGCCATCATCGGGCTTATCGCGGTGGTGGTCTTCACCGCCATTTACTACCGGGCTTTTGGTCTCATCGCCGGTGTCGCGCTGTTGATGAACGTGGTGTTACTGGTGGCCATGTTGTCGATGTTGCAGGCGACCCTGACCTTGCCCGGTATCGCCGGTATCGTATTGACGGTCGGTATGGCCATCGACGCCAACGTGCTTATCAACGAACGTATCCGCGAGGAACTGCGCAACGGCAATTCACCCCAGGCCAGCATCCATGCTGGCTACGAGAAGGCCTTCGCGACCATCGCCGACGCTAACGTCACCCACATGATCGCGGCCCTGGTGTTGTTCCTGTTCGGCACCGGTCCGGTCAAGGGCTTCGCGGTCACGCTGACGCTCGGCATCCTGACCTCGGCCTTCACCGCCATCACCGGCACGCGCGCCATCGTCAATTTTCTCTACGGCCGCCGCCGTCTGAAGAGCCTGTCGGTTTAAGGAGATAGCCATGGTTGCCAAGGCACACAAGGATTTCAATTTCGACTTTATGGGCAAGGTGCGACCGGCGGTCGCACTCACCACCCTGCTGGTCATCATCTCGGTCGGCGCCAGCATCTTTAAAGGCTTCAATTTCGGCGTCGATTTCACCGGCGGCACCTTGGTCGAACTCGGCTATAAGAGCGAACCGGATCTGAATCAGATCCGTCATGCACTGGCACAATCGGAGTTCAAGAATGCCACGGTGCAGCGCTTTGGCACGCCTACCGATGTGTTGGTGCGCTTGCCGCCAGCCGGCGACAAGGCTGCTGCCTCGGTCAGTGCGCGTGTCATCGAGCTCTTGCCCGGCGCGGATCTGCGACGGATCGAATTCGTCGGGCCGCAGGTGGGTGACGAGCTGGCGGAGTCCGGCGTGCTTGCCTTGCTGTTCGCGCTCGGCGGCATCTTTTTGTATGTGATGCTGCGCTTCACATGGAAGTTCTCGGTCGGGGCCATCGTCGCGACTATGCATGACGTGGTGATCACCATCGGCTATTTCGCCGTGAGCGGTCGCGAATTTGACTTGACGGTCTTGGCGGCGGTGCTGGCCGTACTCGGCTATTCGCTGAACGATACCGTGGTGGTGTTCGATCGCGTGCGTGAGAACCTGCGCAAGATGCGTAAGGGCACCACCAGGGAAATCGTCAACGCCGCACTCAATCAGACGCTGTCACGTACTCTCATGACGTCGGGCGAAACTATGCTCGCGGTGCTCGCGCTTTTATTCTTCGGCGGCGAGTTGCTGCGCGGCTTTTCGATTGCACTGGTGATCGGCATCGTGGTCGGTACCTACTCTTCCATCTACGTGGCGACCGCGACCGTAGTGGCGCTTGGCATCAACCGTCAGGAATTGATGCCGGTGGTGAAGGAAGGCGGGCCGGTCGACGAGCGACCCTGATCCTCGCCGGCTGGTGGCCGTGCGCTGAACATCCTCGCCGACAGGGAAATCAACTCGGTCGCGGAGCATTTCTCTGCGCTGGGTGAGCTGCGACTGTTCGATGGGCGGCAGCTTGACGCAGACATGCTCGGCGATGCCGAGGTACTGCTGGTGCGCTCGGTCAGCAAGGTCAATGCGCAACTCATCAAAGGTAGTCGCTTGCGTTTCGTCGGCAGCGCCACCGCCGGCATCGATCACATCGATCTCGCGGCTTTGGCCGCCGCAGATATCGCCTTCAGCGCTGCCCCCGGTTGCAATGCCCACCCGGTCGCCGAACACGTTGTCACCGTTCTTTATGCCCATGCCGCGCGCTTGCAGTGTGCGCCACGCGAACTCACGGTAGGCATCATCGGCTGTGGTCATGTTGGCCGTAGCCTCGCGCGGCTACTCGACGCGTTGGCCATTCCCCACCTCGATCACGATCCACCGCGCGCGGCCCATGATGCAGGTTTTCGCAGCGTCTCGCGCGCTGCTGCGCTGGCTTGCGAGGTCGTCACGCTGCACGTGCCGTTGCTTGCAGATGGGCCGTGGCCGACCGTGAATTTATTGGACGGCGACGCAATCGCGGCGCTGCGCCCCGGCACCTTGGTCATCAACGCGGCACGCGGCGGCGTGCTCGACGAGGCGGCTTTGTGTGAACGATTGCAGGGACCACAGGCATTGGTTGCGGCGATTGATTGCTGGCGCGGCGAACCGCGTGTCGATAAGCAGTTGCTGACCCGCGCCTGGCTTGCCACTCCCCATCTCGCGGGACATTCCCGCGAAGCGCGTCTGGCGGCGACACGTCTGTTGTGGGAGGCCCTGCGGCAGTGGCGCGGCTTGGCGCCGGTATCCGCGCCGGTGGTGTTGCCGTCCCTCGTTACGCCGTTGGATTTTCCCGCACAAGGCGGCACTGTCGCGCTACTCGCGAGGCTTTATCCGATCGCGGCGCATGACGCGCGCATGCGCGCCACATTGAATATGAGTCGCGCGCTGGCTGGAGCGCACTTCGATGACATTCGTCGGCGCTATGCTTTGCGTCGTGAATTCGGCGCCTACAGCGTTGCAAGCACGGGGCTCGCACCGGATACTGTCGCCGAACTGACGGCCCTGGGTTTCCACTGCCGCGCGGCCGCCGCTCCCTGAATTTCGCTGACGCTTAAGTGTTGCCCATGACCCTCGCTTCGATCGGAACGCCGTTGTCAGCTCATGCCACGCGTTTGCTGTTACTCGGCGCCGGTGAGCTGGGCCGCGAAGTTGCGCTGGAGGCGATGCGTTTGGGCCTCGAAGTGATCGCCGTCGATCGCTATGCAAACGCGCCGGCCATGCAGATATCCCATCGTGCCCATGTCATCGATATGCTTGATGCCGTCGCGCTTGACACATTGATCCGCCGCGAACAACCCCATTTCATCGTGCCCGAGGTCGAGGCCATTGCCACCGATCAGTTGCTGGCACTGGAACAGGCCGGTTTCAATGTCGTGCCTACCGCCAATGCCACGCGCCTGACCATGGACCGCGAAGGCATACGCCGGCTGGCCGCCGAACAGCTCGGCGTGCCGACCTCGCGTTACCGATTTGCCGGCAGTGCTGCCGAGTGCGTGGCGGCGGTGGCTGCCATCGGTACGCCCTGCATCGTCAAGCCCGTGATGAGTTCCTCGGGCAAGGGTCAGGTCACGGTGCGCACACCCGACACGGCGGCTGACGCCTGGCACACCGCTATCGCCGGCGGTCGTGCTGCGCGCGCGCGGGTGATCATCGAGGGCTTTGTCGACTTCGACTACGAAATCACGTTGTTGACCGTGCGTCATGCCGGCGGCACCAGTTTCTGCGCGCCCATCGGTCATCTGCAAATCGACGGTGACTATCGCGAATCCTGGCAGCCGCAAGCCATGAGCGCTGTGGCCTTTGCGCGTTCTTGCGAGCTGGCCCGCACCGTGACTGGTGCCCTTGGTGGCTATGGCGTGTTCGGCGTGGAGTTATTCATCAAGGGCGACGAGGTCTATTTCAGCGAGGTTTCGCCGCGCCCGCACGACACCGGCATGGTGACGATGATCTCGCAACCCTGCTCGCAGTTCGCGCTGCATGTGCGGGCCGTGCTGGGCGTAGCATTGCCGCCGATCGAAGCCTATGGGCCGGCGGCCAGTTGCGCCATCCTCGGCAGTGGTCATGGCAGCGACATCCGCTACCGTGGCTGGCAACGCGCGCTGGCGATGCCGGGTACCGATCTGCGCATCTTCGGCAAGCCCAGCGTCGCCGGCAAACGCCGCCTGGCGGTGGCGCTCGCGCGCGGCGCAAGCATCGAACAGGCGCGCGCCAAAGCGCGTGCCGTTGCCGCCTGTGTGGAAATCGACATCCGCTGATCGGTCAACCAGCCTGGCTTTATCAAGGGAGAACAAAGATGAGAATGCTGCACACCATGTTACGCGTGACCAAGCTCGACGCATCGCTGGCCTTCTACACCGATGTACTGGGCATGCGTCTGTTGCGCCGCCACGATTTTCCGGCAGGACGTTTCACGCTTGCCTTCGTCGGCTATGGTGACGAAGACAGCAATACCGTCATCGAGCTGACCCACAACTGGGATACCGACAGTTACGAACTCGGCACGGCCTATGGACACATTGCGCTCGGCGTGCCCGATGTCTATACGGCCTGCGCCGACATCAAGGCGCGCGGCGGTCGCGTGGTGCGTGAGGCCGGTCCGATGAAGGGTGGCACACGTGTCATCGCCTTCGTCGAGGACCCCGATGGTTACAAGATCGAACTGGTCGAACATCACGCCTGAGTAGCGCGCGCGAGACACGGCGGCGAGCCTACAGTGGCGCGGCTTTGTGCTACATTAGCGCTCCCAAAGGGCGCGCCCGGTTTAGCCTCAGCGGTGGGACTCGCGCCCGTGACATCCAACTACTACCAGCTGGCGCGGCACGTCCGTGCGGCGTTCGACCAATCTACTGGTGACCGAGGACCAATGGCATGCAACGTTTCCTTCGCGTTTCGATGGCGTCTTTCCTGTTAACGATGAGCGCGCTGGCGGTTGCGGCCAGCGCCGCGTCGCCGCCGATCGAGATCGTGCGCACCACCACCGACAACGTGCTGGAACGAGTCAAGACCGATAAGGAAACACTGCGCACCCAGCCCGGCAAGATGTATGACCTGGTCTCGGAACTCATCTTCCCGCACTTCGATTTCGCGATCATGGCACAGTGGGTGCTGGGCGATAGCTGGGCCGGTGCTGACGAGGCCACTCGCGCCGCCTTTGTCGATCAATTCCGCAAGCTGCTGGTGCGCACCTATGCGACTGCGCTGATCGAATTTTCCGACCAGACTATTGCTTACCCCGATGCCGACGCAGCGCCGGCGGCCAGTACCGCCACCGTCAGACAGGAAATCTCGCAGCCCGGCAGCGCCTTGATTCCGATCGTCTACCGCCTGCACAACAAGACCGGCGACTGGAAGGTGTTCGACGTGTCGGTCGATGGCGTGAGCCTGATCAAGACTTACCGTGCTTCATTCGCCGCAGCGATCAAGAACGATGGCTTGCCAGCGCTTATTCACTCGCTCGAAACCAAGAATCAACGGTTCGCAGCGCAGACGCAATGATCACTCATCAACCGCCGCAAAGCGCAGAAACGTATGACCCCTGATGAAATCCGCCAAATGATTGAGACCGGTCTGGCCGGCGCCGAAGTGCACGTTGACGGCGATGGCTCGCACTTTGTCGCGCGCGTGATCAGCGACGCCTTTGCTGGCGTGCCGATGATCAAACAGCATCGCATGGTCTATGCCACGCTCGGCGATAGCATGGAAGGCGCGATCCATGCGCTATCCATCCAGACCTATACCAAGGACGCCTGGGAAAGGGCGCGCAAGTTCCAGACACTATGACCAGGGTCTAAGCCCCGATGGATAAACTCATCATCCACGGTGGCATCCGGCTCGCTGGCGAGATTCGTATTTCCGGTGCCAAGAACGCGGCACTGCCCATCCTTGCCGCGACCTTGCTGGCAGAAGGGCCGATGGTGATCGGCAACGTGCCACATCTGCACGACATCACCACCACCATGGAGCTGCTGGGGCGCATGGGGTGTTCGCTGACGGTCGATGAGCGCATGCACATCGAAGTCGATACCAGCACCATCAAGGAATTTTTTGCGCCCTACGAGTTGGTACGCACCATGCGCGCGTCGATTCTGGTGCTGGGGCCGCTGCTGGCGCGTTTCGGTATGGCCGATGTGTCTTTGCCCGGCGGTTGTGCGATCGGTTCGCGGCCGGTCAACCTGCATTTGCAGGGCTTGACCCAGATGGGCGCGGAGTTGTCGGTTGAGGGCGGCTACATTCGCGCCAAGGCCAAGCGCTTGAAGGGCGTCGACATAGTGCTCGATCTGGTGACCGTGACGGGCACTGAGAATCTGATGATGGCGGCAACGCTGGCCAAAGGTGTGACCGTGCTGCGCAACGCCGCGCGTGAACCGGAAGTCGTCGACCTGGCCGGTTGTCTAATCGCCATGGGCGCCAAGATCGAAGGTGCCGGCACCGATACCATCCGCATCGAAGGGGTCGAGTCACTGGGCGGCAC
>JANMJF010000328.1:0-4007 GCA_031371245.1 Pseudomonadota bacterium
GTTGGTGCTAATTCATTCGCACAATAAAAACTAACCACCGTTTTTGGTGCCATGGAAGGATTGTGCTAATTAATTCGCACCTACAGGGGATGGCTCTGCGTCCTACGCCGCCACCTCCACCAACTTCGCTGCGCCACCGGCCAGCGGCTCGATGTGCAAATGTCGTTGATGGAAACTCGCGACCGTTGGGCGATGGGCGATGCTGACCATGGTCGTATCCGGCAGTTGTTCGCGCACCAGGGTGTAGACCGTGCGTTCCATTTCTTCGTCCAGCGCTGAACTGGCTTCATCGAGAAACAGCCAGTCGGGTTTGTTGATCAGTACGCGTGCAAAGGCCAGGCGCTGTTGTTCACCCGGCGACAGCCGCTGTGACCAACGATGTTCTTCATCCAGGCTGGTGCTGAGATGCGCCAAGCCACAGCTATTGAGCGCCGCGCTGATGTCCACATCGCTGACCGACTGCGCGCCGCGCGGATAGGTCACTACATCGCGCAGTGTGCCGAGTGGCAGATAGGGGCGTTGCGGCAGGAACAAGGTCGTGGCCCCGGCCGGCACCTGCACACGCCCGTGTCCAAATGGCCAGATGCCCGCAAGTGCGCGGAACAGCGTGCTCTTGCCGGCACCGGAAGGCCCGCTCAGCAATACGTGCTGGCCGCGCCGCAGGCTGCACGCTACAGGCCCGAGCAAGACCCGACCGTCGGGCAGGCCGACATCGAGATCATGGGCCGAGATGCTCGATTCGCTGTTGGCTTCGAGGCCGATGGTGTGCGGGTCTTGCGCTGCGGCGGCAGCCTCCTGGATCGCTTGGTGGAAACTGGTCAGACGATCGGCTGTCGCCTTCCAGGTTGCGAGCTGGGTGTAGGAATCGATGAACCACGATAAGGATTCCTGCACGCGACCGAAGGCCGAGGCGGTCTGCATCAAATCACCGAGCTGAATCTTGCCACTAAAGAAGCGCGGCGCCGCCACCACGAATGGGAAGATCACGGCCAGTTGGCCGTACATCGCAGTGAACCACGTGAGTCGTTTCCGGTAGTTCATGATCGATAGAAAATTATCGACCACGAAGCCAAAACGATGCTGCAGCACTTTGCGTTCGTCGTCCTCGCCGCGATAGAAGGCGATGCCTTCGGCGTTCTCGCGCAGCCGCACCAGGCCGTAACGCAGGTCGGCTTCGTAGCGTTGCTGCTGATAGTTGAGCCCGATCAGCGGGCGACCCAGCTTGTGGGTTATCCAGGTGCCGACAATGGCGTAGACCAGCGCGCACCACAGCATGTAACCCGGCACGTGGATGACCTGCCCGAACAGGGTGAAGCTGACGGCGCCCGACAAGGTCCACAAAATGGCCACGAAGGAAAACAAGGTGACCACTGAGCTCATGAAATCCAGGGTCAGGCCGAGGGTGCTCTCAGTGAAGGCCTGCAGGTCTTCCTGGATGCGCTGATCGGGATTGTCGGTGCCCTGGCCCTTGAGTTCGATGCGGTAGTAACAACGATTGGCCAGCCAGTCTGTGAGGAACACCCCGGTCAGCCACCGCCGCCAGCGGATCTGCAGCATCTGGCGCAGATAACTCTGATAGACCGCGACCACGATGAAGCCAAAGGCCAGGACCGCGAAATAGAGCAGTTGCGATTTAAACGCTGCGTAGTCTTTGTTCTGGATCGAATTATAGAAGCCGTTGTTCCATTTGTTGAACGCGACGCTGAGCGCGACCAGGCCGAGATTCAAGGCCACCACTACCGCCAGCAACAGCCACGCCATGCCCTTTTCCTCGGACTGCCAGTAGGGCTTGACCAAGGCCCAGACCTTGCTGAACTGGTCGTTGCGGGTGATCGACAACTGCTGCGTCATGCTGCTCATGGGGAGTACTCGTTGATGATGCGATAAAAGCCGTGGCGCAGGGCGGGGTCATTGCGCGCCGGCGCTGCGCATAGGAGAGGCGGCGCAGGCTTGAGTTCCGCCTGCCGCTAGCATCGTTCGATGCAGGCGCAGATGCGCTGGTTTAGTCGACTTCCATGATCGCTTCGATTTCGACCGCGACACCGAGCGGCATGCTGTAGGCGCCGATGGCGACCCGCGCATGGGCGCCCCGTTCACCGAAGATTTCGAGGAACAATTCCGAGGCGCCATTGATCACCGCACCGATCTCGGTGACCTCGGGCGTGCAGTTGACGTAGCCCACCACTTTCGCAATCTGGCGGATGCGATCGAGATTGCCACCCAACGCCGCGCTGGCCTGGGCCAGCACGTTCAGCGCCGAGAGTCGCGCGGCGGCCCGTCCTTCTTCGATGGTGAACTCGCGCCCGACCTTGCCGACATAGCGCAACTCACCTTGCCACTGTGGGATCTGACCGGAGATATAGAGCGTGTTGCCGATGCGGGCCGCGCCTTTGATCTTGGCCACCCGTGGCGGCTGGGCACGGGGGATGACGATGTCGAGGGCGGCGAGGCGGGCGGCAATGCTGGGTGGCATGTTCGCTACTCCGTAGTCGAGTGATGAGGGCAACACGCGCTCAGCGCGCCACCAAACCACCGTCCGCCGCTAAGGCGTGGCCGGTCATGAACGACGCAGGGTGCAGTACTCGACCTCAATATGCCATCCCCTGGGCAGCGCAATAAAGTAGCGCTCGGCAAGTCGGGTGCTGAGGAGTACATTCCAATCGAAGTATGAGTCTGAGCGAGTGGTGCTGAGTGTATTCTCAGGCGGCTGTTTTCGATTGCTTTGAAATTGTTTTAAAGAGAATTGCCCGCGCCTCGTTGAGGCGCCGGGCGGCCTCATTGTCGCTGATTACATTGGCCTGGGCATCGAGTTGTTCGAAGGTGATCCCGGGCCTAAGGGAGAGTGTGGCGTTGGGCAAGGATTTGAGCTTCTCATAGGGCGTCATCATGAGTTTGTAGGGGTAGCGTTTGCGCTGGCGTCCCTTGGCGTCGGTCAGGGTTTCGGCGAACAGGCAAGGGCGATGGAAGTTGACGTAGGGGTTGAGATGGTCGCGGCAGAAAGCATTGACCAGGGTGGCGAAGCGTTGCGGAATATGGCTGTAGCCCAGATGTTTACGCACGATAGCGCCGTTCTTCGACTCGGCCTGGGCATTGTCGTTGCTATGGCGCGAGCGCGATTTGGTGTGCTCTTCGATCAATAATTTGTTGAGCAATTTGGCGACCTGATGATTGATGTATTCCGAGCCGTTATCGCTGTGAAAACCTAAGATCACGAAGGGGAAGCTCTGCAGCAAGGCTTCGAGCACCGGAAGCAGGAAAGCTTCGCTGATGCGCTCGCACGTGGCGACGCCCTCGTACTGCGTCACGCAGTCCACGGCATTGAGGTGATAGAGGCCTTTGGCGCCATCCAGATCGCCCTGGCAGACGCTGTCCACGCGCAAATAGCCGGGTTGGTTGTTCGGTGTCGGCGCCCGTCGTTGGCCGATGGCGATAGTGACTGGCCGGGTCTTGGTCGAAGTCCGACGCTGACGTTGATAGTCGGTCTGCTGGCGGAGGTTATACAGATGCGCTACCGAGATGCTCGCTAGGCGCGCATAGCGGGGATCGGCGAAGAGCAGGAAGGCGCGCTCCATGAGTTTCTTGGTCGCCAATCCTGACAGGGTGCCGTGCAGCGTGTCGGTGGCTGCCAGCAAGCGCACATCGGCGCTCGTGTAGGTACGCGCAAAGCTGGTGCGTGACCCGTGGTAGCGCTTAGTGAGCAGGCCGCGCTCGCCACCCCGTTTCACCAACCGGGTGAGTTGTTGGCGTGAATAGCCGCTGACGCGTTGCGAGGAAGCGCAACACCACGGCCTTGTCTGCTCGCCGCAAGCGGCGATAACCGAACCGGCTCAGGGTTCGAGCAATGAAGTCGTAGCGCTCTCCCGGAGCGACCGCAAAATCCACCGCTACGGTGCCGTCCAGAAAGGCCTGCAACTGGGCCAATGTCAGCAACTGTTTGTCGTCCATATCGATCACCATGCCTCGCATCATGATCGAACCCAGCCAACCGCTCAGACTCATCTCCCGTT
>JANMJF010000354.1:0-3090 GCA_031371245.1 Pseudomonadota bacterium
GTCGCGCCTGTAGAGCCGCTCCGATTCGACCCGCGCGGGGTTGGTGCCTTCGACATAGACCGCGACCTTGTCGCGCTGCACGAAGTAACGTCCGTTGGCAGCGGGTCCATTGGCGGCCCACAGGTTATAGGCGCCTTGCCACGGCAGCACACGGAATTCGCCACCGACGTGGAAATTGGCCCAGCCCATGAGCGCGGCCAAACCGAGCATGGGCACTAAGCCCCAGTGCAGACATCGTCGGCCATCGGCGCGCGCCAACAGCAAGCCGAGCAAAACCGGCAACAGCAGCAGCATCTGTGGCCGCGCCAGCATCGCGCTGGTCAACAGCAGACCAGCGGCGACCAGCGCAGATCGGTCGATGACCTCCCCCGCCAGCGCACGCAGCCCGGCCAGCACACCACCGAGCATGAGCGTCATGGCGAAGGTTAGATCGAGCGGATCCGCAACGAAATGCAGCACTACCGGGTTCATGCCGAACAACAGCGCCGCCAACGCCGCAGCGCTCTGCGAGCGCCACACGCGCAGCGCGATCATCCACACCAGGACCGTACTGAGCAGATGCAAGGCACCGTTCAAGATGCGCGCCGCAAAGGGCAGCTGCTGCGCGACGACACCGGCCTTGATCAGCCACGCCACCAACGCCGGATAGAGCGCCGCACGGTAATAGGGTTCGTGGGCTAAGCTGCCGTGGGCAATGTGCGTCGCGAGCTCGAGTTGTTCGCGGCCATCGAGCACCGGTGCCAGCCCGAGCGCGGTCGATGAATACCACAGCAGGAAACCGCCGCTGTAGACAGCCACCATCGCGAACACCGCGAGACGCAGATGGAAGGCCGACAGATGAATATCCCCAAGCAGTGAAGACGGCGAGCTCAGGTGCCCGCTCAAGGCTTACCAAGGCTTCGGTGCGGCGTCGCCGCAGCGACAATCACGCTGGCGTCGCCATCTCCGCGTTGACGTCACCATCGAAATCGCCCTGTGCGAGCGTTTCACTCATCCCCGGGTAGTGGTGCCGGAAGTCCGCCACCATCGCCGCCAGCGGCACGTCGGCGAACTCGCCGCGATAGGCCAGGTATTCCATGTGCTGGCGACCATCCATATCGAGCGGATGGTAGATCGAGTCCTCGCGGCCATTGAACTCCAGCGCGCGGATGCGGAACTTATCACACCGCTCGACATTGAAGGCCGGCGTGGCCTTCACCCAGCGTCCATCGAGCAGAATGGCGGTATAGCCATGCCAGTAAAACACATCGGTTTTCATGTGCTGACGCATGCGCTCGGTGGACAGATGATTGCGCACGTCGGCATAACCCAGCGCGGCAGGAATGCCTGACGCGCGACAGGCTGCGGCCAGCAGCACGGCCTTGGACACACACCAGCCACGGCCCGCTGCCAAGGTCGTACTGGCGCGTAGACCATCGACACTCAGGTCGAGACCGTAGGCGTCGTAGCGTATGTCGTCACGCACCGCGTAATACAAGGCCACTGCACGCGCCAGCGCGGTGTCGTGCCCAGCGCTATGGTCTTGGGCAAATGCGCGAATGGCCGGCGCGTCGCTATCGACTATGGTCGTCGGGGCGAGGCAGGCTGTTGTATCGGGTTTGAGCTTAGCGTTCATGCACCCGAGTGTAGTGGCTGGCAAGCTGCCGGAGCAACGGCGGCGCCTCTCGCCGTGCCTGGTGGCCGCGAGCATCGTGCTCAAGGTGTGAGCTTCTCGCGCACGCGCTCTAAGCGCTCCAGCCCCCAGAATAATTCCCCATCGACGACATAGCTCGGCACGCCGAACACGCCACCGTCTTCCGCCTCGCGCTGTAAGCTGTCATACCGCGCGCGACCGGCACCTGCGAGATAGTCAACAAACTCATGGCCGTCGAAACCGAATTCCACGACCAAGGCGCGCAACACTGCAACGCTTTCGATATCCAGCTCGCGTCGCCAGAAACGCTCGAATACCGCCTGGTGAAAGGGCCGAAAATCGCCACGCGCACTGACATACAAAAACGCGATATGGGCGCGCGAACTGTCGAAAATCTTGCGTGGGCCACGAATGATCAGACCACGGCGATTGGCCTCGCGCCGACAGTCCCGGTAGGAATAGCGCACGCGCCGCCATTGGTGGTCGTTGCGCGTGCCGAGCATGTCCTGGCCGGTGGCATCGAGTTCGGCTTGGCCCAGGTATTTTTCAATCTGTAGCGTATAGGGCCGCCACTCGATGCTCGCACCGGTTTCCCGCGCGAGTTCAAAGGTTGGGGCCTGGGCCAGATACGCGTAGGGGCTTTTGTAGTCGAAGTAATGAATGACGCTAGGCATGGCGATACGACAGTCCGCTGCTTGCTGGTGGATCGATGGCCGAGTATGTGCCGTGCAGCGCATGGTGCAAAATCCTGAGTCTGATCTCCCACCTACCAAACCGGAGCACAACGCGATGCGCGTCGTCACCACCGTCCCCCAGCATTCCCTGCATGCCGCCAGTGTGGCGGCGGCCGATATCGAAGCACGCGGCTTCGATGGCTTGTGCTCGCTGGAAAACCGTCACGAGCCGTTTTTGCCGCTGGGTGTCGCCGCACTCGCTACCTCACGCATAGAACTTGCGACCGGCATCGCACTGGCCTTCGTGCGCTCGCCGATGGCGCTGGCCCATGTCGCATGGGATCTGAAAGAAGCTTCGCACGGGCGATTCGTGCTGGGCCTGGGCCCACAGATCAAGGCCCATAACGAAAAGCGCTACAGCGTGCCATGGAGCGCGCCCGTGCCGCGCATGCGCGAACTGGTGACGGCGCTGCGCACGATCTGGACGGCGTGGCAAAGCGGCACACCGCTGCGCCACGAGGGCGAGCATTACCGCTTCACCCTGATGCCGCCCAATTTCGTGCCGGAACGCAGTGATCTACCGGCGCCCCCTATCACCCTCGCGGCGGTCGGACCGGCCATGCTGAAGCTCGCCGCCGAGGTCGCCGATGGCGTACGTCTGCATCCGTTCTGCACACGCAACTATTTCGAGCAGACGGTCGCGCCCATCATTGAACGCGGGCTGGCCAAAGTCGGCCGATCCCGTGCGCAGTTCGAGATCAATGGCGGTGGCTTCGTTGCGAC
>JANMJF010000364.1:0-12981 GCA_031371245.1 Pseudomonadota bacterium
CACCGTCGACAGCAAGGCCATCGCCGCGCGTCTCGACCAGGGCGAAATCGTCCTGCTCGCACCGCTCGGCTATTCGCCAACCGGCGAGCTGTTCAATCTCAAGGCCAAAGATCTTGCTGCGATAGTGGCTGCTGAGATCGACGCGGCCAAGCTCATTCTATTGACCGATCGCGATGGCATCCTCGGCGAGGACGGCGAGATCGCCCGCCAGTTGACCTTGCATCAGGCCCAGCACCTGCGCGAAACCAAGCGTGCCGACTTGATCGACTTCGAGCCGCTTGATACTGGTATCGCCGCGTGCGAGCTCGGGGTCGAACGCGCGCACATCGTCAGCCGGCTGGTCGATGGCGCCTTGCTGCGCGAACTATTCACCCGCGATGGCATCGGCACCATGCTCAGCAGCGCGCCCTTCGATCAACTGCGCGAGGCGCGGCTTGAGGATGTCGGCGGAATACTCGAATTGGTACAACCGTTGGAGGCGCAGGGCCTGCTGGTACGGCGTTCGCGCGAGCAGCTTGAGACCGAGATCGCTCACTTCGTGGTGATGGTGCGTGAGAATACGGTGGTGGCTTGCGGTGCGCTTTACCCATACGGCGAGCAGGGCATGGGCGAGATTGCCTGCATCGCGGTGCATCCCGAGTACCGCGGCGGGCAGTTCGGCGACGTGCTGCTCGAGGCCCTTGAGCGACGCGCGCGTGGCGCCGGCCTTAAGTCAGTGTTCGTGCTGACGACGCAGGCCACGCAATGGTTCAACGAGCGTGATTTCCGCACCGGCGCGATCGACAGCCTGCCGATGGCAAAACGCGAGTTGTACAACAATCAGCGGAATTCCGCCGTTTTGATCAAGCCTTTGACCTGAGCTCCCACCTCCAAACGATCCCGATCAATAGTCAATCCGGTCCTCGACCCCGTGCCCCCGTTTCGGGATCAGTATGTTGCGGTCGAACTCGCACACCAGCGTGCCATCGCTCTTCTTGCCCCAGGTGCGTACCGTGACGATGCCGGCGCTCGGCCGGGACTTCGACTCGCGTTTCTCCAGCACTTCCGATTCCGCGTAGAGCGTGTCGCCGACGAACACCGGCGCCGGCAGTTTGATTTCCTTCCAGCCGAGATTGGCGATGGCTTTTTGACTGACGTCGCTGACACTCATGCCCACCACCAGCGAAACAGTAAAGGCACTGTTGACCAACAGCTTGCCGAATTCCGACGCCTTGGCGTACTCGGCATCGAAATGCAGCGGGTGAGTGTTCATGGTCAAGAGCGTGAACCAGGTGTTGTCCACTTCGCTTATGGTGCGGCCGGGACGATGCTGGTACATGTGCCCGATCTCGAAATCTTCGAAATAGCGGCCGAAGGTTTCGCGAAAGGTATTGGGGCCGACTTGTTTAACGTTCTGCACCATGTTTGTCTCCGTGGGCCGTGACTCAAGCGCGCCAAGGTGGAAAAAAGAACGGCGGCCCAGGGCCGCCGTGTCGCAAGGTTTGAGCGGACCGGATCAGGTCGCCTGTGCTGTCTCTTCTTCGAACTCGACCGCGATGTCGTCGTTCTTGATGGTAATGACCACATGACCGCCGTTCGCCAGGCGTCCGAACAGGATGTCCTCGGCCAGCGATTTCTTGATCTTGTCCTGAATCAGCCGTGCCATCGGTCGCGCACCCATGATCGGATCGTAGCCATGCTCCGCCAGCCACAGGCGCGCCACGCTATCGACTTCCATGGTGACCTTCTTGGCATCGAGCTGGGTTTCGAGTTCGACCAGGAATTTGTCCACCACATGGCTGATGGTGTCTGGCGCGAGTGCGCTGAACTCGATAATGGCGTCGAGTCGATTGCGGAATTCCGGACTGAACATGCGCTTGATTTCGCCCATCGCGTCGGCGCTGTGATCCTGGCGGCTGAAGCCGACCGAGGAGCGGCTCATGCGCTCGGCACCGGCATTGGTGGTCATGACGAAAATGACGTTACGGAAATCTGCTTTGCGGCCATTGGTGTCAGTCAAAGTGCCGTGGTCCATGACCTGCAGCATGATGTTGAAGACGTCAGGATGGGCCTTCTCCATTTCGTCCATCAACAGCACCGCATGGGGCTGCTTATTGACCGCTTCCGTGAGCAAGCCACCCGTGTCATAACCGACGTAGCCCGGCGGCGCACCGATCAAGCGAGACACGGTGTGACGCTCCATGTACTCGGACATATCGAAACGGATGAGTTCGATGCCCATGATGCGTGCGAGTTGGCGAGTGACCTCGGTCTTGCCGACACCGGTCGGGCCAGCGAACAGGAAAGAGCCGATCGGCTTTTCAATATTGCCGAGGCCCGAACGCGACATCTTGATCGCCGCCGCCAGGCTCGCAATAGCGTCGTTCTGACCGAACACGACCATCTTCAAATCGCGCTCGAGATTTTTCAGCACGCCGCGATCGGAACTCGACACAGCCTTGGGTGGGATGCGCGCGATCTTGGCAACGATTTCCTCGATGTCACTGACACCAATGGTCTTGCGCCGCTTGGAGGCCGGCAGCAGACGCTGGCGCGCGCCAGCCTCGTCAATTATGTCGATAGCCTTATCGGGCAGGTGACGGTCATTGATATAACGATGGGTGAGTTCTACCGCCGAACGCAGCGCCTGGTTGGTGTAGCGCACATCGTGATGATCCTCGAAGCGCGACTTCAAGCCTTGCAGGATCTTGATCGTCTCTTCCTCGCTCGGTTCGCCCACATCAATTTTCTGGAAGCGCCGTGCCAGCGCCCGATCCTTCTCGAAGATCCCGCGGTATTCCTGATAAGTGGTGGAGCCTATGCATTTCAGATCACCCGAGGCGAGCATCGGCTTAATCAGGTTGGATGCATCCATCACGCCGCCCGAGGCAGCGCCCGCACCGATGATGGTGTGGATTTCGTCGATGAACAGCACCGCGCCTTCCTCGCGCTTCAATTGCGCGAGCACGTTCTTCAGGCGCTTCTCGAAATCGCCGCGGTACTTGGTGCCGGCCAGCAGTGCGCCGAGGTCGAGCGAATAAATAGTGGAATTCGCGATCACTTCCGGCACTTCGCCATCGACGATCATCTTGGCCAAGCCTTCAGCAATGGCGGTCTTGCCGACGCCGGCTTCACCGACGAACAGCGGATTGTTCTTGCGTCGGCGGCACAGGATCTGGATGGTGCGCTCGACTTCGTCCTGACGACCGATCAGGGGATCGATCTTGCCCGCCGCTGCCTGCTCGTTGAGGTTGGTGGTGTAGGCCGTCAACGCATTGTTAGGCGCCTCGCCGTGTTCGGCTTCTTCTTCGGCCGGCTGATTGACCTCTTCGCTGTTTTCATCCTCGTTGACCTTGGATATGCCGTGCGAGATGCAGTTCACCACATCGAGGCGCGCGATGTTCTGCTGGTTGAGCAGATAGACCGCGTGGGATTCGCGCTCGCCGAAGATCGCGACCAGCACATTGGCGCCATTCACTTCCTTTTTGCCCGAGGACTGGACGTGGAACACCGCGCGCTGTAGCACGCGCTGAAAACCCAGCGTTGGTTGCGTATCGCGATCTTCGTCCTGTGGCAGCAGCGGCGAAGATTCACGGATGAATTCGAGCAACTGTCGACGCAGGGCGTTCAAATCCGCGCCACAGGCGCGCAGCACTTTGGCGGCGGTTGGATTGTCCAGCAGTGCCAGCAGCAGATGCTCGACGGTCATGAATTCGTGGCGCTGCTCGCGAGCCTCCTTGAAGGCCATGTTGAGCGTGACTTCGAGTTCTTTGCTTAGCACGGCGGCGTCCTCTAATGGCAGGTCACGAGTCGAGTTCAAGTGTGCACAATAACGGATGATCGTTATCGTGCGCATAGGCGTTGACTTGTGCCACCTTGGTTTCAGCTATCTCACGGGTGAATATACCGCACACACCTTTACCAAGTGTATGCACTTCCAACATAACCCGAGTCGCAGCCGGTCGGTTCATCAGGAAGAATTTTTCGAGGACATGCACGACGAACTCCATAGGCGTGTAGTCGTCGTTCAGCATCACCACCCGGTACAGTGGCGGCTTCTTGAGTTTGGGCTGCGCTTCCTGCAGCGCAACGCCTGATTCGCGGTGATGTTCGGGCTGCTTGGACATGGCTCATCGTCAAACGGACACGGCGGCGGGACGGAGGTAGCGTTAACAGCCCGCCGTCTGCCCGCGCGAGGCCGGGCTTGCGGACCGCTATGCACCAAGCAGCACCATGGCGGAATCACGTGTTGATTGTCAATTTTGATCCGAGCACGTTGACAGTTGGTGCACTGCAACGTACCTTCCCCGCCACCCTGCGCGACCGCTGGGGTGTCGCAGGTTTGCGTGGTTCATCGTCGCATGGACTTCCGGCCTGGCACGATTTTGAGCCCGACGTGTCCCGGCGTATTTCCTTGCTCGCGCTCGCGGCACGGGATTACCATCCGCGCCCTCGGGCGCCCGGCCACTCTGCGGCGCGCCGACCAGACAACGAGCTTCGTCCCAGCATGACGTTTAAGGCTCACGATTCTTTATAGTGACTTTGGCAGGAGAACACGAGCATGTCGTCATTCGAGCAACAAGCGCAGCAGCTCAAAGCCGACTGGGCCAGCAATCCGCGCTGGAAGGGCGTCACCCGTCCCTATTCCGCAGAAGATGTGGTGCGGCTGCGTGGCAGTGTAATGATCGAACACACCCTGGCACGCCGTGGCGCGGAAAAGCTGTGGGATCTGGTCAACACCGAAGACTTCGTGCCCTGCCTGGGCGCCCTGACTGGCGGCCAGGCCGTGCAGCAGGTCAAGGCCGGTATCAAGGCCATCTACCTGTCGGGCTGGCAAGTGGCCGCCGACGGCAACACCTCCGAGACCATGTACCCCGACCAGTCGCTGTATGCCGTCGACTCGGTGCCGACCATGGTTCGTCGCATTAATAACGCCTTCAAGCGCGCTGACGAGATTCAGTGGCACAAGGGCGGTAGCAAGACCGACTACTTCATCCCGATCGTGGCCGATGCCGAAGCGGGCTTCGGTGGTGTGCTGAATGCCTTTGAACTGATGAAAAACATGATCGAAGCGGGCGCCGCCGGCGTGCACTTCGAAGACCAGCTGGCCTCAGTCAAGAAGTGCGGTCACATGGGCGGCAAGGTGCTGGTGCCGACCCAGGAAGCCGTGCAGAAACTGGTGGCCGCGCGCCTCGCCGCCGACGTGCAGGGTGTGCCGACCGTGGTGCTGGCGCGGACCGACGCCAATGCCGCCAATCTGCTGACTACCGATATCGACGAGCGCGACAGCCCCTTCGTCACCGGTGAGCGCACTGCTGAAGGTTTCTACGTGACTCGCGCTGGCCTCGATCAGGCCATTGCCCGTGGTCTTGCCTATGCGCCCTATGCTGACTTGCTGTGGTGCGAAACCGCAGTGCCGGACATGGACGAGGCTAAGCGCTTCGCCGAGGCCATCAAAAAGCAGTATCCCGAGCAGCTGCTGGCCTACAACTGCTCGCCGTCGTTCAACTGGAAGAAAAACCTCGATGACGGAGCCATCGCCAAGTTCCAGCGTGAGCTGGGCGCGATGGGCTACAAGTACCAGTTCATCACTTTGGCCGGCATTCACAACATGTGGTACAACATGTTTGACTTGGCCGAGAACTACGTGAAGCAGGGTATGACCGCTTACGTGGAGATGGTGCAGGAGAAAGAATTCGCAGCCTCCAAGCGTGGTTACACTTTCGCCAGCCACCAGCAGGAAGTGGGCGCAGGTTATTTCGACGACGTCACCACTGTGATCCAGGGTGGTCAGTCGTCGGTCACCGCGCTAACCGGTTCGACCGAAGAAGAACAGTTCGACAAAACTGCGCACGGCTGATTCGATAGGTCTTCATTGTGAAACAACGCCAGCCTCGTGCTGGCGTTGTCGTTTGTGCAGTCCGTGAACGGCTCAGGGCGTGAACAGCTCACCGAGGATGCCTTCGTAGACTTGGGCAAGCGCTTCCAGCTCGGCCACCTCCACGCATTCGTCAATCTTATGAATGCTGGCATTGATTGGGCCCAGTTCCACCACCTCCACACCGAGTGGCGCGATGAAGCGTCCATCGGAAGTACCGCCGCCGGTCGAAAGTTCCGGCTGGACGTTCAAGCGCGCGTTCAGCACTTGTTGTACGACCTCCACCAGTCGGCCACCGGCCGTGAGAAAGGGCGCGCCTGACAGATGCCAGGCGAGTTCACAATGCACATCGTGCGCTGCCAACAAACGCTGCACCGCTTCGCGTAAACCGGCTTCGGTTTGCTCGGTGCAATAGCGGAAATTGAACCACACCTCGAGGCGACCAGGAATGACGTTCTCGGCGCCGGTGCCGGCATTGATGTTTGAGATCTGAAAGGACGTAGGCGGGTAGAAGGCGTTGCCTTGATCCCACTGCCGCGCGGCCAGTTCCTGCAGGGCCGAGAGCGCGCGGTGTATCGGGTTGTCAGCGCGTTCGGGATAGGCAACATGGCCTTGCACGCCGTGCACCGTGAGGCGACCGTTCAGCGATCCGCGTCGCCCGACGCGCACCGTGTCGCCGAGGCGGAGATGACTGCTGGGCTCACCGACAATGCACCAGTCGAGTTTGATGCCCTTGTCACTCAGGTGTTCGACGATGCGCACGGTGCCGTCGGTGGCCGGGCCTTCTTCGTCCGAGGTCAGCATGAAGGCGATGCGACCGGCGTGGTTCGGTGACTGTGCGACGAAGCGTTCGACCGCCACCACCATCGCCGCCAGACTGCCCTTCATGTCGGCCGCGCCGCGACCCCAGAGTTTGCCATCGACGACCTGCGGCTCGAACGGGGGTCGCGACCAGGCGTCGAGCGGACCCGGCGGTACGACGTCGGTATGGCCGGCGAAGGCCAGGCATGGGCCGTGCGTGCCGCGCACAGCCCACAGATTGTCGACCTCGCCTGAGGGCAGGCGCGTGCAGTCGAAGCCCAGCGGCCGCAGTCGCGCTTCGATCAGGTCGAGGCAGCCGGCATCGGCCGGCGTGACAGAGCGGCAGGCGATCAGTGCACGAGCCAGTTCCAGTGTCGGGTTCATGCCGACGAGTCGTGGGATGAAGTGCAGACCGTGTCGGCCGCGCGCAGGCGTTTGTCGGCCAATTTACAGTAATTTGCGTCGATCTCGGCGCCGATAAAGCGGCGCCCTTGAGCCAGCGCTGCGACCCCGGTCGACGCCGAACCGGAAAACGGGTCGAGCACCACATCACCGGGCTGGGTGCTGGCCAACAGGCAGCGCTCGATCAGCGCCACAGGCTTCTGGGTCGGATGTTTGCCGTGGCTTTTTTCAGCGCCGCCCGGCGCCGTGAAGCGCCACACGTTCTTCATTTGACGGCCGTCGTTGTGGGTCTTCATGTCGGCGTAGTTGAAGGTGTAGCGATCGCTAGCGCCTTTGCGGGCCTTGCTCGCCCACAGGATCATCTCGGTCGAGTGCGTAAAACATCGACAACCGAGGTTGGGTGGCGGGTTGGGTTTCTCCCATACGATGTCGTTCAACAGTCGGAAGTCGAGTTCCATCAAGGCCATGCCGACCGACAAGTAGACGTGGTGAGTGCCGCTCACCCAGATCGTACCGCTCGGTTTCAATACCCGCCGGCAGGCGGCCAGCCAGCTGCGATGGAAGGCGTGGTCGGCGGCGACACCCTGGCTCTGATCCCAGGCACCCTTGTTGACCGCGACACGTTTGCCGGCCTGACAGGTAGTGCCGCCGTTGGAGAGGAAGTAGGGCGGATCGGTCCAGATGCAATCGATCGAATCGGACTCAAGACTTGCCAACAAATCGAGATGGTCAGCGCACACCAGGCGCGAAACGCCGTCGCGTCCGCGCCAAGCGTCGCGCAACGCGCGCTTGTCAGGCCCGTTCGGGGGCGCGGGCGTCGATGCTAAGGGCATGAATATCAGAGCTCATCAAGGCATCGAGTGCGGCATAGACCATGCGATGCCGCTGCAAAGGTGCTACGCCAACAAAGCTGGGCGCAACTATCAGCACCCGAAAATGGCCTTTGCCGGTCAGCGCGCCAGCGTGGCCGACGTGGGCTTGGCTGTCGTCGATGACCTCCAGTGCGCTCGGCGCGAGTGCTGCCAGCAAAGCCGCGCGTATGCGTTCGACACGGGTTTCGATGGCGCTGGTCATGGCACACCTGCATGGGAATTTTGCGGCGGAAACATGGTGGCTTCGGCTTCGATGGCTGTTAGACTCGCGCTGACTGAAAGTGCCGGGCAAGTGTGCCTGAACGCTATGTGCAAGACCAGAAGAGCCGGCCGCGCGCCGAACATCGAAGCCAGCGCGCCGCGCTCACAGTTCATTTTCACCACCCATGAAATCGCTGCATATCCGCGTTCATCCCACGCACCCTCAAGCCCGTCTCGTCAGCCAGGCCGCAGACATCGTAGCGCGCGGTGGCGTGCTGGTGGCGGCGACCGACGCCTGTTATTCGCTGCTATGTGCGACCGGTGATAAAGCGGCGGAAGACCGCCTGCGTGGCATCCGGCGGCTTGAACGCGACCATCATCTGACCCTCTTATGCCGCGATGTGGCCGAGGTCGCAACCTATGCCAAGGTTGCTAACGATGCGTTCCGATTGATTAAGACTTTGACCCCCGGGCCGTATACCTTCATCCTGCCTGCCACGCGTGAAACGCCGCGCCGGCTCCAGGACGAAAAGCGTCGCACGGTCGGTCTGCGCATCGCGGCCCACCCATTTATTCACGCCCTGCTGGAAAGCCACTCGCCGCTGCTGGCCACGACCGCGATCGACGACGACATCAGCCTGCCCTATGCCGATCCGGAAGACATCGTGCGGGACCTTGGCCACGCGGTCGACGCGGTGTTCGACGCCGGCGCCATCGGCATCGAGATGACCACCATCATCGATCTCACCGGGGTGGCGCCGATATTGGTGCGCCAGGGCCTGGGCGATGTTGCCCACGTAGCCGAGCTTCAATAGGGCAGCGGCGCGCTTTGATCTGCCTAGACACGCGCTCAATCAGGAAATCGAGCAATGACCATTGCCGTCAATAAACGCGTGCTGTCCGGCATGCGGCCGACCGGCCAACTGCATCTCGGGCACTATCACGGCGTGCTCAAGAACTGGGTACAGCTGCAACACGAATTCGAGTGTTTTTTCTTCGTCGCCGACTGGCACGCCCTGACCACGTCCTACGAAGACACCTCGGTCATCGGCGAGACGGTCTTCGACATCGTCATCGATTGGCTGTCGGTCGGCATCAATCCCGGTGAGGCAACGCTGTTCATCCAGTCACGCGTGCCGGAGCACGCTGAATTGCATCTGTTGTTGTCGATGATGACGCCAATCAGCTGGCTGGAACGCGTGCCGAGCTACAAGGATCAGCAGGAAAAGCTCAAGGAAAAAGACCTCTCCACCTACGGCTTCCTCGGTTATCCGCTGCTGCAGGCGGCGGACATCCTCATCTATAAAGCCGGCCATGTGCCGGTCGGCGAGGATCAGGTTGCTCACATCGAGATGTCGCGCGAAGTGGCGCGGCGCTTCAATTTTCTCTACGGCCGTGAGCTCGGCTTTGAGGGTAAGGCCGAAGCCGCCGCAAAAAAAATGGGTAAGAAGAACGCCAAGCTCTATTTCGACATTCGCCGCACCTATCAGGAGACCGGCGACGGCGAAGCACTGGAAAAGGGCCGCGCACTGCTCGAATCGCAACAGAACATCAGCATCGGCGACCGCGAGCGGCTGCTCGGTTACCTTGAGGGTGGCGGTAAAGTCATCCTGCCGGAGCCCCATGCTTTGTTGACGCCGGCGTCGAAGATGCCGGGTTTGGATGGCGAAAAGATGTCGAAGTCCTATGGCAACACCATTGGTCTGCGCGAAGCGCCCGAATCGGTCACCCAGAAACTACGCACCATGCCGACCGACCCGGCGCGTGTGCGTCGCACCGATGTCGGCGATCCGCGTAAGTGCCCAGTGTGGAAGTGGCACGAGGTTTATTCCAGTGATGAAGTGCGTAACTGGGCGCGTGTAGGGTGCACCACTGCCGCCATCGGTTGTCTGGACTGCAAACAACCGGTGATTGACGCCGTGATCAAAGAGCAGCAGCCGATCCGCGAGCGCAGTCAGGAGTTTCTTGCCGATCCCGAAACAGTGCGGGCGATCATCGATGAAGGTTGCGAAGCGGCGCGCAGTGTCGCCCGCGATACGCTTGACGATGTGCGACAGGTCATGAACCTGGTGTATCGCTGAAATGAACACTATTGCCAGCCAGGCAGAAATGCCCTTTGCAGTCGTGCAGGGTATGCCGCTCAGCGAACCACCGCGCGACCTCTACATTCCACCGGATGCCCTGGAAGTTTTCCTCGAAGCCTTCGAAGGCCCGCTCGATCTGCTGCTGTATCTGATCAAGCGTCAGAACCTCGACATCCTTGATATCCCGATCGCACGCGTCACCGAGCAATACATGACCTACATTGGCCTTATGCAGGAGATGCGCTTCGAGCTGGCTGCCGACTATTTGTTGATGGCGGCCATGCTGGCCGAGATCAAATCGCGCATGCTGCTGCCGCGACCGCAGAGCGAAGAAGCGGAAGAAAGCGACCCGCGTGCCGAACTGGTGCGGCGTCTGCAGGAATACGAACGGTATAAAAAGGCTGCCGAGGACATCGAATTGCTGCCACGCATGGAGCGCGAATGGTATCCAGTGGTGGTTGAATTCGAACGCGCCAGCGCCAACCAAGAACTGCCTGTGCTGACCCTCGACGCACTGCTCGATGCGTTTCGCGACGTGCTGCATCGTGCCGAGATGTTCGCCGACCACCGTATCAAGCGCGAGGCGCTGTCGGTGC
This sequence comes from Pseudomonadota bacterium, assembly GCA_031371245.1. Taxonomy (GTDB): domain Bacteria; phylum Pseudomonadota; class Gammaproteobacteria; genus JADJYF01. The sequence continues at coordinate 10,814 of JANMJF010000364.1, forward strand.
GCGAGCGCATGTCGCGCGTACTCGCACAGTCGCGCAACGATGTGTTCACCGCTTTTCACGATTTTTTCTCTTTCGAGGAAGGCCGCGCCGGTGCGGTCGTGACCTTGATGGCGATTCTGGAATTGCTCAAAGAGGCCATGATCCAAATCGTGCAGAACGGCGAGCGCGAACCGATCTACGTCAAGCTGGTCGCCTGAGATGCAGCGGGAGAACGAGGCAATGGCAGCGGTGAACCTGAAACCCGTGGTGGAGGCCATCGTGATGGCTGCCGATGCGCCGGTGAGCGTCGAGCGTCTGGCCAAGCTGCTTGAGGAAGAGGGCGGCAGCGGGCCGAGTCGCGACCTGCTGCGCAACGTGCTCGGCGAGCTTGAGGCCGACTACGCTGAGCGCGGTGTGGAACTGGTCGAAGTAGCGAGTGGCTTTCGCTTTCAGGCGCGTGCCGTCTATGCCGACCGGGTTGCGCGCCTGTGGGAGGAGCGCAAGCCGCGTTATTCCCGCGCGTTGCTTGAAACCCTCGCCCTGGTGGCCTACCGACAGCCCATCACGCGCGGCGAGATCGAACACGTACGCGGCGTCGCCGTCAGTAGCAATATCATGCGTCTATTGCTTGAGCGCGACTGGGTGCGGGTGGTCGGGCATCGCGATGTGCCGGGCCGTCCGGCCGTGTATGCCACCACCAAGGAGTTCCTCGACTATTTCGGCCTGAAATCGCTTGCCGAGCTGCCGAGTCTCGCCGAACTCAAGGATTTCGATGCGATCAATGCCGATCTCTTCGCCAATATCGTGATGGACGAAGAGCATGCCGCGCAGGACGAGGTGCTAGTCGCCGCCGCCGAGGCGGCGGCCGGCGATGTCGTACAACGTGATCACGAACCCGCCGCGCACGACAAACCACTGGCGGCTGACGCTTGAACGTCGTGGGCAGCCGTCATGACTGAGCTCAGCGGCGAGCGCATCCATAAGGTGCTGGCCCGCGCCGGTTGGGGCTCGCGTCGCGAAATCGAGCGCTGGATCGAGGCCGGCCGTATCCGTATCAATGGCCGCCGCGCCGAAACCGGCGCGCGGGTCGGAGCAGGTGACCGCGTGCAACTCGACGATGGCCGTGTGTTACGTGTCAGCGGTGGCAGCCAAGACTTGCATGTGCTGGCCTACAACAAACCAGCCGGCGTGGTTTGCACCCGCAGCGATGAGCAGCACCGCCCGAATATCTTCGAGGATCTGCCGCGCATCGAACGTGGCCGTTGGATCAATATCGGGCGGCTCGATATCAATACCAGCGGCTTGTTGCTGTTTACCAATCACGGCGAACTCGCCCATCGCCTCATGCATCCCCGCTACCAGGTCGATCGTGAATACGCCGCGCGCATTTTCGGCGAGGTCGAGGACGAGATGCTGCAACGCCTGCGCGACGGCGTGGAAATTGAGACCGAACGATTTCATTTTGACGACATCGTCGAGGGTGAAGGTGACGGCGCCAATCGCTGGTATTACTGCGTGGTGCAGAGCGGACGCCAGCGCGAGGTGCGGCGCTTGTGGGAGTCGCAGGGTGTGAAAGTCAGCCGCCTGATCCGCGTGCGCTTCGGCAATGTGATGCTGCCGACCGATCTGCGCGGTGGCCAGACGGTAGAACTCGGCGGTGCGCTACGCGACGAGTTGTGCGCACTGGTCGGTCTCAATAGCAAGGGCGAGGAGCCGCCAACACCCGCGCCGCGCACGTGATGCCGTGCGGTCTGCGGCCTACGCCAAGCGCTTATCGCATTGATCTCCCTGGCCTGCGCCGCTAAGCTTGGCCGCTTTTCACAGGTTCAAATTTCACCTTGACTGACCCATCCGTGAGCACTGAGCGGCGCCGTCTGGTTGCCGGCAATTGGAAGATGAATGGTTCGCGGGCGATGGCAACGGTGCTCGCGCGCGCGGTCGTCGATGCGGGGCTTGATAACGCCCTCGACGTCGTGCTGTGTCCACCGACGCCGTATCTGGACGTGGTCGGTGCCAGCGTTGCCGGCAGCGGCGTGGCGCTCGGTGCCCAGGACTGTTCGGAGCACGAAGCCGGCGCCTATACCGGCGAAGTGTCCGTCGCCATGCTTGCCGATTGTGGTTGTGCTTACGTCATCGTCGGTCACTCCGAGCGGCGCCAGATGTTCAACGACACCGATGCACGGGTGGTC
>JANMJF010000464.1:0-7125 GCA_031371245.1 Pseudomonadota bacterium
GGATCACGCCCGATCGGGTGTGCAAACATATCCGCGTAACAAAGCGCCGTAGCTGCGGTGCGCGGCGGTTCAAGACTATGAAATTTCAATCACGAGGTAGGGGAACATGAAAATGCTGAACAGCAAGACGGGATCTTCCGAGACCCCATTGCCAGCGCGGGGATGGGCACTGCATTGGACATTGCTTGCGATGATGCTCATGACCCTAGCGTCAGGGCCTGTCGTCGCGCAGATCCTGGTAAAGGTACATGCCGAGTTTCCGATCAGCGGTTTTGTTGAAGGACCGGTATTCGGCGTGTCCGGCCCGGAGATCTTCGACGTTCAATTCCTCGTCGATGAGAGCGCAGCGGTGTTCTATCCGGCCGGCTTTGAAGTTGTACCCGGACAGTTTTTCCTTGCTCACAATGTCTACGCCTTTGGGCGTGATGCGATTCTAGGCAGCACCTTCAGTTTTGGCACCCAGGTCTTCACTGAACCCTATTTGCACAACCTCTCGTTCGCCCTGCTCCAAGACGGGGTGATTGGGGCGCCGATGTACTTGAGTGACATCACGCCCGGTTCGACCCCTTTCATCGAAGTCGGCGCGCTGAATGTATTTTTAGGCGCCTATGACTTCGGGCCGTTCGTGTTCGGCACTCCCCGATCTGTCTTTTTGACCAACGGTGCGCAGGTCTACGACGGTATTCACAATGGCTATGGTTCGGTCAGCGTGCAGGTGTCAGCGGTGCCGGTGCCTGCGGCCCTGCCCATGCTGTGCGGCGGGCTGGGACTGCTGGGCGCGTTCCGGCGGCGTGGACCTTCCGCCAGAAAAATAGAGCACAGTTTGAACTAAGGAATGGAGTCGTCTGGGTGGTCCATTCGCAGGCCCTGAGCAAGGTTGCGACACAGCCTTGTGCACGGCGCGCTGTGCACAAGGTTCAAAGACGTCGCTGCGGCAGGCTTGTCGGCGCTTAGTTCCGGCGCCCTCGCGCGCATCGAAGAACTGGATCACGCCCTGATCTTCGCGCGCGCTGCCAGTCGCCGACATTGGTTTTTGCCACGCTGTGCTCGCTTTGCAGGAATTGGCCAATCTTGTCCAGCATGGTCGGGCGCATCAAGATCCAGCACGGCTCTGTTTCGATCATTTTGGTCTGCCATGCTTCGAACTCATGGTCGAGCTAGCAAGCTTGTTCGAATTTTCGATAGCTGCCGCGCGGCGTTGACGCGGATGGGGATCATGGTCGCCAATGGTGGTGCTGCTTGTGGTGGTGTCCAATGCCGCTAACGAAAGCGCTGAAAGAAAGTACGCCGCCGACCCCTTGGGTTCCCGAAGGTCCGCTGCAAACCCGGCGAAACGTCCCGGCGATACCTCCCAGTTTCAACCTCAATGTCGAAGTACATAGCGTTTATGCTGCCTATACTCCGAGTGGTTCAGGCGCCAGATTTTCGCTAGCAAGTGCGAGCGCTATGCACCGACGCCCGATCCAATGCAAATGCATTTGGGCGAAGTCTTTCCCGTGCCTGAGTCGGTGCCCGAAGAGCGTCAAGTCGTTCCTGCGCACACCCGACGCGTAGCGAAGACTGATCTGGCGCACGCCGAAGAGTCGGTCCCATTCTTTGCTGAATCGCGCGTGCCCGTAGAGACCATCATGGTCATCGACGCTGAGATCCGAGAAAGTGAGCTACCGCCTGGCGCAACGCCCAGGCAGCTATGTGGTGCTGAATTACGTCCGCCCACTGCTCAAGCGGCTTGATACGCAGACCTTGCATTGCTCGCACTATCGCGCGAGCTGCCGCGCCATACGCTGGCTTGGAATCTGCGGCGGGTGTTCTCGACCATCGTCGCCGGCAATGTCAAGGAACGCTGCTCGGCAGCTTCGTTGCTCAGCAGCGCATGCGTCTGCCAGGGCGCGCCTATCAGCCGTGTTACGAGATCGTGCGCTGACCAAGGTCAGCGCGCGCCGTAACCGGTCAACTCGACATACCCCAGGCCGACGGCCTGGCCGGCCTGGGTGACAGTCACGGCGCCCTCCCAGTAGTGGAAGCGTGCGCGCCATTCCTGCTCGGCGAGTCGCGGTGCAAGTGTAAGGTCCAGCCCCGCGCTCGGTACGCGCAAACGCCAGCCCTGCGGATAGTTGCGCCCGCTGCCGGGACTATGCCATTCGCCCAGCACGTCGATGCTGACATCGTCGGCGCCGAGCGCGTGCTGGACGCCACGCGCATCGACATAACTGCCGGCACTGAAGCCATCGGCGCCACCGTTGCGCTGGCGCAGGCGATAGAACATCAGCGTGCCGCCGTCGGCGAGCTGCACGGCGAACCAATCCCAGCCGACCTGCGTGCGCGACAGGGCACTGGTACTCCATTCACGATCGAGCCAGGCTTCACCTTCTACCGCGTGTTCGCCATCGGCCAGGCGCACTCGACCGCGCGCTGACAGACGTGGCACCGAGTAGTAATACGAGGCATTGCCCGCGACCGCGCTTTTGCGCGACAGACCGTCCTCGCCCTGCAGGACCACCGCGCTGGTGCCTTGGAGTTCCAGTTCGAGTTCGATGCCGTCCTGGCCGGCACGCAGGCGCCAGCCGTCGCTGCCCCCTTGTTCGATGCGCCAGTCGTCCAGCCACACCGCCGCTGGCGTCGCGCTGGTGCCCGCGATGCCGGGCAGGGCACGACTCAGGCGTTCAAAAGCGTGAAATTGCCGGCCCTGGATATCGCTCAGCGCAAAATGGCCGAGCAGCACGCGCGGCGTGCGCCATTGTGACAACGATGGGGTTTTGTCGGCGCTCAATTCAAAACGAAACAAGGTCAATTGAAAGCCCCACGGGCGTTGGTCGGCATCGCGCAGATGGCCGGTGAAATACCACCACTCCGAGCGGAAGTCGTCGTGGCTGGCGTGGTCGCGCGGAAATACGAATTCACGCGGTTGCTCGGCACGTGCGAAGCCAATGTCGCCGCCTGCGGCGCTGAGCACGGCGATGGCGCGGTCCCTTGGTTCCACGCCGACATTCGGTAATCCTGCACGCCAGGCAAGGACACCCACCACGGCCATCACCGCCAGCACAGCGACGAGCAGCCCGTGCTGTCTATTCATAACGCAGGGCTGTGGCCGGATCGATGCGCACCGCGCGCTCAGCGGGATAGGCAGTCGCTGCCAGCGCGGCGCACAGCGCACCCAGCGCCGGTGTCAGCAAAGCGGGCGCATCGAGTGTGAGTTGCATGCTCCAGCCGAAGGAGCGGATGTTGATGACCGCGATCAGGAGCTTGGCGATTAACACGCCCAGCGGCAACGCTAAACCCGTGGCCAGCAGCGCGATGACGGCGGTCTGCAGATACAGCGTCGCGCGCAGCGCGCCAGGTGCGAGGCCGATGGCGAGCAGCATGGCGTATTCACGTCCACGTTCGAGATGCAGCGCGAGCAGTGCATTGAATACGCCGAGTGCAGCGATCGCGGCGGCGAATAAAGTTAGTACATGGGTGATGGCGAAGGTGCGATCGAATACCGCCAGTGAACGGCGCTTGAGCGCGGCATTCGACCACAGCGCGAGGCCACCATCGCGCGGCATGAGTGTCGTCAATTGCGCTAGCAATGCGGCGCTGTTCGCGCCGGCGCTTGGGTAGACGCCGAGGCCGTGTACACGCTCGTCGTGCCAGTAGTAACGAAAGCGCGCGAGGCTGATGGCGACCACGCCGCGTTCACTGCCATAGTCGGTATAGATGCCAGCGATGCGGAAGGGCTTGGGTCCGGCCGGTGTCGGCAGCACGATGAAGTCACCGGCCTGGCGTCGCAAGTGATAGGCCAGCGGTTCGGAAACTATCGCGATATCTTGCGCTTCCCACGCCGGCCAGGGCGCCTCGCCGGTCAGAAAATGAAAGCCCCGTTGTGCGGCGAGCGGCAGTTCATAGGCCGTCACGCGCAGTTCGCGCTCGCCATCGAGCAGTCGCACCCGACGGATCTTTGACAGCTCGGCGACGTCGGACACGGCCGCAACGCGAGTGATGAACGCTTCATCGATGCGTGGCGCTGCCTGTTCGTCAAAGCCCGGCGAGATATAGATCTCGGCGCGCAGCAACTGGCTCAGCCAATCGTCGACCGCACCACGAAAGCTGGCCACCATCAGGCCCACGCCGACGCTGGTGGCGGTGGCCGCCATCAATGCCGCAACCGCCATGCCGATGCGGCCCATGGAACGGGCCGCGCCGCGTAGCGCGAGGCGCACGGGCAAGGGGCGCAAGCGTGCATTGCGATCGGCAAGCCGTGCCAGACCGTATTGCACCAGCCACGGCACCATCAACATCGCCGCCAGGATAGTCGCGCCCAGCGCGGCGAAGCCGGCATATAGTGAACGCGAAGACACGCCGAGCAAGGCCAGCGCGAGCGCGCCACAGGCCAGCCCCGCCCAGGCCGCGCGCGACAGGCCATGGGCAGCGTCTTCGGCACTGACCGAGTAGCGCGCGGCATGGGCCGGATCGGCCTGTAGCGCTGACCACGCAGGCATGGCCGCGGCGAGCAAGGTGGTGAGCGCCGCGAGCGCGATGCCGAGCCCAGCCAGCGCCGGTGCGAACACCAGTTGCCCGCCGCCTGTTGCGAAATAGTGATCGCGTAAGGTTTGCCCGACCGGCACCATCAGCGCACTGGCCAGCAAATAACCCAAGGCGCAACCGGCCACGCCGCCCAAGCCGCCGAGGACCAACGCTTCTGCCACGATCAGACGCGCCAGCGCGGCGCGTGTGACACCCAGTGCGCGCAGCCGCGCGAACAGCGACTGGCGCTGCATGACCAGGAAAGCCATGGTGTTGTAGATCATGAAGCCGCCGACCAGCAGGGCCAGCAAGCTCAGCGCATCGAGATTGGTATAGAAGGCGTCGGTCAGGCTACGCGCGCCGCGCGCCTGGCGGCCGGCGTCGATCAATTGCACTTGGGTTGGCAAGACCTGCGCCAAGGCAGCCAGTTGCGCGGCGGCCGTCGCGCTGTCGCTGGCATCGAGTTCGATACGCGTGAGACGCCCAGCCTTGCCGAGTACTTCCTGGGCCGTGGCGATGTCGACCACGGCGATGTCGTCGCCGAGCGCCAGCGCAGAGGGCGTATCACCGCCGATCAAGGCCAGCAATTGCAGCGTTGCTGCACGCCCCGCACCGTCGACCGCCAGGCGTGCGCCCGGTGTGAGCTGCAAGCGCTGCGCGGTGGCTGATGAGAGCAGCATGGCGCCTGGTGTGGTCAGAAATTTCAACCAAGGGACATCGCCTCTGTCGCCCTCGTCGCGGACAGTGAGCGCATCGATACCGAGCACTTGCAGGGCTTGGCGGTCGTCGTCCACACCGCTACGCACCGCGCCGCTAACGATGGCGGTCGGTGTTAGCGCCGGTGCCGTGCGACGTACCAGCGCCAGCAATTGTTCGTCAAAGTCCTCGCCATCGACCGCCACCACGAAGTGGGTGGCGTTGCCGAACACACTGCGCAGCGAAGCAGCGAAAGCCTGCCGCGCGCTGGCCTGGGTGAGCAGAATGCCGACCACGATCGCAACACCCAGCGCGATGCCGCTGATGGCCAACAGGCATTGCGCCGGGTGGCGGGTAAGAAAGCGCAGACTGGCGCGCCACAGCAACATCAGGTGCGCGGATAGAGCGCGCCGTCGCGCAGTTCTAGCACGCGATCGGCGCGGCCGAGCATCTCGTCACTGTGGGTGGCCATTACCAGGGTCGCACCGCTCGCCCGCACGCTGTGTTCAAACAGTGCAATCACTTCGCGACCGGTGTCACGGTCGAGATTGCCAGTCGGTTCGTCGGCGATGATCAAGGCCGGTCGATGGGCGATGGCGCGCGCAATGGCAGTGCGTTGCTGTTCGCCGCCGGAGATCTGATCGGGGAATCGATCGGCCAGCGCGGTGATGCCCAGGCTGTCGAGCAGCTCGCGCACTCGTGCTGCACTGGCCAGGCCGTTCAGTTCGAGCGGCAGGGCGATGTTCTCGCCCACGGTCAGGGTCGGCAGCAGGTTGAAGGCCTGGAAGACGAAACCGAGGCGCGCACGACGAAAGGCGGTGCGTGCGCGGTCATCCCAGCTGGCCATGTTCTCGCCCGCAAATTCGAGCCGGCCGGCGCTCGGTCGATCCATCGCACCGATCAGATTGAGCAGGGTGGTCTTGCCCGAGCCGCTGCGGCCGACCACCGCGACCAACTCGCCGCGCGCGAGATCCAGCGAGAGGTCGCGCAGAACATCGGCCCCACCCGCGGTGGCCCGATAGGAACGCGATAAACTGCGGGCACGCAGCAGGGGCGGGGCACTCATCGGGCCAGGTTAAGCGCGCGGCAGGCCATCGACAAACCGCCTCCGTCAGCCACGCTTATGACAATGTTCCACATTCGAAGTGAAGCAGTTCCGGTTATAGCCAGGCACCCGGCGTAAAGTCGGCTCACCCATAGTTCCCTCCTCCTTTTGCCCCGCCTCGTGCGGGGTTTTTTTTATTGTGGGCCACGCGTCGCGGCGCCGACACGGAACGCGAAGGCAGCGCGTTGACGATGACCCATGGATACTCTACGGTGCCCCGCCAACTAAAGAACGGCGCGCCCACGGCCGAAACGGATTGCCATGATACTCAGCGTCGTCATCCCCGCGTACAACGAGCGCCACACCATCGGCCCCTGCCTGGTCAAGGTGACGGCGGCGCTGCCCCACGTCGAAAAAGAAATCATCATTGTCGATGACTGTTCGCGCGACGGTACGCGCGACTGGCTGCGTGCCCAGGTCGACGCTTTGCAGGGTCAGAACGCCGCCTTTGAACTCGACGGCCAGGGTGATGTGAAAGTTGTGTCCGGCCACCAGACCTTCACTATCCGCGTGCTCTACCACGACACCAATCAAGGCAAGGGCGGCGCACTGCAGACCGGCCTGGCCGCCGCCAGCGGCGAGGTGGTAGTGATCCAGGACGCCGATCTCGAATACGACCCTGAGGACTGGTTGGGGATGTTCGATCTGATCGCAGTGCGCAAGGTCGCCGACGTGGTCTACGGCTCGCGCTTCTACGGGCGCCCGCATCGCGCCCTGTATTTCCATCATTACATGGCTAATCGGCTGATCTCCTTCCTGTTCAACGCGCTCTACAACCAGACCCTGTCCGACATCGAGGTCTGCTACAAGATGTTTACGCG